>JAISLO010000094.1 GCA_031290815.1 Synergistaceae bacterium
AACGATTTAGGCGGCGGTCATGTGCCGTCTCATTTGTTTGGGGCGAACGCGGCATGGTGGAATATAACGGTATTGTCGATGAACGTGAACAACATGCTGAAGATGTTTTTCCTTCCGAATGAAGTCTAACATTTGAGGGATGTTTTTGGGGTGGTTAAGTATGATTTGAGGAAGGTCTTGGTTTCGTCGAAAATGAACCTGTGGTTCGAGGCCATTGCACTAAACTTGAAATCATGTATAGTTTAAAGTATAATTGTAATTAATGGCTGAGCAGTGATACAAAATAAATAAGGATGCGGGACGAGACTGGCGCTGGCCGGTATTGCCGCCCGCGTTAAAAGAGCGTGGCGGAGATTGATTCCGTGAGGCGTCTCTGTCATCAACAGGCAAAGGGAGGTTACGGTATGGAAGGAAAGATAAGAGACAGTTCCGCGTATTATCACACCGTTCTCGAACGAATACCGCCTAAAGCGAAGCCAGCTTTCGAGGACTACGAAATGCAGCGCCGCGTATGGGGACGCAGGTGGGGTGTTTATAACGACGTCGGCACGATAAAGACCATACTCATGCATCGCCCCGGCGACGAATTGAAACGCATGACGGCTGACAAGTACGATCCTTCCATCGACGCGCTGATCGACGACGAGGAACAATGGTATTTCCGTTCCGACAAAGCGCCTGATATCCCTGCCATGCAGGCCGAGCACGACGCGCTGGTCAAGATATTGCGTGACAACGGAGCAGAGGTCGTCTTCGTAGATGGGGCGGTTACGGATCCAAATTCTATGTTCACCCGCGACATGGGAATGGTTGTAAACGGCGGAATCATCATCTCACGCATGGGACCGGTCGGCAAGCCCTTCGGTACCGGTCGGAGAGGAGAGGAAGCCTTCATCACCCAAAAAGTCGCCGAGATAGGTATGCCGATCCTGCACACGATTCATGGTGAAGGACTGATGGAAGGAGGAAGTTTCTGTTATCTGACCGAAAAGGTCGCGGCAATTGGCCTGAGTATGCGCGGCAATATAGAGGGCGCGCGCCAGGTGCGTTCCGTTCTGGAAAGTCAGGGAACCGAACTCATAGAGGTTCCGCTGGTTGGTTTCAGTATGCACATCGACGGAGCCATAGTCATGATAGACCACGACAAGGCGCTTATCAACGTTGAGCGTCTCCCCTACTGGTTTACCGGCAAACTTCACGACCTCGGTATAGAGGCAATTCAGGCGGATTTTCGTGACTCGAAGGTCGCGGTCAACTGTATCGCTCTCAAACCCGGAAAACTCGTCATGGACAAGATGGCCCCGTGGTCAGCCGAAAAGATCGCCGCCCGTGGAGTAGAAGTGATCGCCACGCCATACGCCGAGTGCCGGAAACACGGAGGAGGTATTCATTGTTCGACTTTGCCGCTTGTCAGGGAAAGAGAATGACGATTTAAACTCCAGACCCAGCGGATTATGGTATAGTTGACAGACTGATTCTGTAATATGAATTCTTATCAATCGCATGCTCGTTATTTTCAAAAAAACACAATAAGAGGAGAGGTTGTAATGAAAAAGTTTCTTGCGCTGTTTTTCACTCTGTCGATGCTGATGGCAGTCTTCTGCGGCTATGCTGGTTCGGCGGAGGCCGCCGAAAATGCGGATAAAGTTCTCACCGTGAGAACCTCATCGTCCATGCAGTCCACTGACTGGGCTCAGACTACGCACCTTGCCGACGCTCAAATACTATGGCAAAACGTATTCGAGGGGCTGTACGGCATGAACGAGGCGCGCGGCGGATATTATCACTCCCTCGCGAAGGACGTCAAGATAAGCGAGGATCAGCTCACATATACGATAACGCTTGTGGACGCAACATTCCAGAACGGCGAACCCCTTAAAGCATCTGACGTCGTGTTCACTTACAAACGCGCGCTCGACATCCCAAGGCTGAAATATCTGACGAGTATGCTCGACACAGTATCCGCGCTCGATGACAAGACTGTCGTCTTCAAGCTCAAGTACCCGTATTCCGCAATAGAGCACACCTTCTTCTCGATCATGATTTACAGCGAAAAGGAAGTCAAGGCTATTGGAGACTCGTTCGGCACCAAGCCGCACAAGGCCGGAACCGGCGCGTACTATATTGACGAATACGACCCCGCCTCCTCAGTCAAGCTCAAAGCTCACGAAGGATACTGGCGCGGGGCCCCGAACATCAAAAATATCGACGTACTGCTCATCACCGAAAATTCGGCAGCCGTCATTGCTTATGAAAACGGGGAGATAGGCTATATGCACGACGCTCCGACTTCGGAGTGGGAAGAACTTGTGAGAGCCTCCGATGGCAGAAACAAGATGATAAAGGGCAATAACGTACGCACTTTCTATATAAACTACGAGTCTAAAAGCAATAACGCCATTTTGGCCAACCCGCTGGTGCGTAAAGCAATATTCTACGCGATTGACAAGGAGACGATAAACAAGATTTCGACCGGTGGCTATGGCTCAGTGGCGGACGAGTACATGCCCTCCGAATATGTCAAGACTTCTCCTCCCGCTTCCGCAGGCGGGTTCGAGGTCTACAAATACAACCCCGAAAAGGCGAAATCCCTGCTCAAAGAAGCTGGGTTTACAGACGAACAGCTCAAGGCCGGCGTTCCTGTGGGAACGATACTTACATACGGCGCGACAACCGGCGAAAAAGCGAAGTGCGCTCAGGTCATTCAGTCCGATTTGTCTAAGATCGGCCTGAAGAGCGAGGTTCAAGTCGGGGATATAAACATGACCTCCCCCATGTTTCACAGTTACGAATATGATCTGGGCATCTACGGCGACAGCGGCAACTTCGACTTCAACAATATACGTCAGATGGTCCACTCGGAGTCGAAGGGCATGGACTTAGTCCGATACAAAACCGACGACAGCCCATTCGACTGGCGCCGCATAGAAGAACTCCTCGATCTCGGCGTTTCGACCTCAGATGTGGAAAAACGCGTCGTTTATTACACCGAGCTCTGGAAGATCGTAATGGATACCGCAACCATTCTCCCCCTCATAAATATGCCGATAGGGGTTGTGTGGGGAGCGGATGTCGATCCCGGAGCAATCAACCCCAGTTATTACCAGTTTTTTGAGTTCTCGTGGAAATAGCGGCTCTACAGACTCACTGATTCAGTGATCTTACAACCCGTGCCAGATCGACGCGGCGCGGGTTGTAAGGCTACCACCCGCGTTTGCGCGTTATAAATTTTAAGCAGCGAGGCGAGGCCAATATGTACATCTATATTGTCAAACGTTTGTTATTTTTGATTCCCACAATTCTGGGAATTATTCTCATTATATTTGCCGTTATGAACGTGACTCCCGGAGACCCGGGACGAGCGATCCTGGGCGTGAGCGCGCGGCAGGATGAAGTTGACGCTCTCAATCATCAGCTTGGGTATGACCTTCCATTTTTGCAGAAGTATGTAAACTATATAAAAAATATCGTCACAAAGGGAGACTTTGGCATATCCTATTTCACCAAACAGAGCGTGTTTGACGAAATCTGGCCGCGTTTTGTTCTCACCATAAAGCTCGCGCTCTGCGGCATCCTCCTTTCTACTCTGATAGGAGTGCCGATGGGTATTTACGCGGCAGTCAAGCAGTATTCGCTTTACGATACCATACCGTCTCTCATCGCGTTTTTCATAGCGTCCATCCCGGGATTCGTACTGGGTATGGTGCTTCTGTACGTCTTTTCGCTCAAGCTCAACATCCTGCCGTCGTACGGCGCAAAGACCATACGGCATTTAATAATGCCTGTATTTGCCATATCCATATCAGCCGCCGCGCAGAATATGCGCTTTACAAAGTCCTCCATGCTCGAATCCGTGAGGCAGGATTATGTCCGCACGGCCAGGGCCAAGGGTTTGCCTGAGAGCACGGTTATCTGGAAACACGCGCTGAAAAACGCCCTTCTCCCAGTGGTCACTCAGATAGGTCTCAATCTCGGGCTGCTCATTTGCGGCGCGGTCGTTATAGAAAAACTGTTCTCGCTCCCAGGCATAGGAGGATTGATCGTCGACCGCATATCATTCAAGGACGAGCCGGTGATAATAGCGGGGACGATTCTCATCGCGGTTTGTTTCACCATCGTCATGCTGATTGTCGACCTGGTGTACGCTTACATCGACCCGCGCATCAGAGCCAAATATTCAAGGACCTCGACGAAATGAACGATCAGATGGTAATTGCGGAAGACGACGCGGTTGAGGAGTTTCGCCGCGAAAACCAGACAAAGGAGATTTGGAGGAGATTCAAAAAGAGCAAAGGGTCGCTTGTTGGGCTCTTTCTGCTTGTGATAATCCTGTTGCTGGTTATTTTCGCCAATTTTATCACCTCGTATGACCTCGCCATCAAGCAGGACCCGTCGAAGATTCTGGAGGCGCCGTCCATGGAGCATCCGTTTGGCTGTGACAATTACGGACGTGACGTGCTGGCAAGAACTATCCACGGGGGGCGCATATCGCTGGGCATAGCGGTTTTGGCCACTTTATGCTCATGCGTCGTCGGAAGCTTGTTGGGAGCTGTGGCGGGTTACTTCGGCGGCGTCATCGACAGCGTCATAATGAGAACGCTGGACATTTTCATGTCCGTTCCAGACATTCTGTTCACGATGGCAATAGTCGTTGCGTTCGGTTCGAGCTTCACAGTGCTGCTGCTCGCGCTGACCGTGGCCTTTTTCACAAACTACGTGCGCCTGGTGCGTTCTCAGGTGCTGAACCTTTCGGAACAAGATTATATTGAAGCGTCGAGGGCGGGCGGTGCCGGCAACGCTCGAATCATATTTTCTCACATACTCCCGAACTCCATCGGCGTTATTATCGTCAACGTCACACTCAACGTGGCGAAGATAATCATTTACGAGTCAACTTTGAGCTTCCTGGGGCTAGGAATGCCGCCTCCTCAGCCCGATTGGGGGCTTATGCTGTCCGAGGCGCGTGAGTTTATGCGCAAGGCGCCATTTTTGATGTTTTTCCCCGGCACAGCGATAGTGCTCTGTGCAGTAGCCGTCAATTTCATCGGAGACGGACTGCGCGATGCGCTGGATCCTCATCTGAAATCATAGAGGGGCCGGAGGGATATATGGGACAGATTGCGAATGATGTAATTCTCGACATCAAAGACCTCACCGTGATTTACAAAACCGACCTCGAAACGGTAAGGGCCGTGAACAATATAAGTCTTTCCATAGGCCGCGGAAAGACGCTCGGTTTGGTCGGCGAGACGGGCGCTGGCAAGACTACGACTGCGCTGTCCATTATGCGCCTTCTCCCTACCACCACAGGACGTATCCTCAATGGAACGATCTATTTCGACGGACAAAACCTGCTGGATTTTAACGATCATAGTATGCAGTCCACACGGGGCAGACTGATCTCAATGGTATTTCAGGACCCCATGACAAGCCTTAATCCTGTCTACACAGTCGCTGATCAGATAGGCGAAACCATCAAACATCACAACACCGCTTTATCGAAAGGCGAAGTTTCGGCAAAGGTAGACGAAACTCTTTCCATGGTAGGCATTCTCCCGTCGAGGAAGAACGAGTATCCCCACCAGTTTTCGGGCGGGATGAAACAGCGGGTGGTCATAGCCATGGCTCTCTGCTGCGAACCGGCGCTCCTCATAGCGGATGAGCCGACCACGGCCCTCGACGTCACGATTCAAGCTCAAGTGCTTGCGATGATGAGAGACCTTCGCAACAGGCTCGGCACCTCGATGCTCATGATAACGCACGACCTCGGCATAGTCGCTCAGACATGCGACGACGTCGCTGTCATGTACGCTGGAGAGATAATCGAATCTGGAAGCGTCGAGGATATTTTTACCGGCGAAAGGCATCATCCCTACACGATCGGCCTTTTTAATTCGATACCGAATCTCGAGACGAGCGTAAAGAGGTTGAAACCAATACCGGGACTGATGCCGGATCCAACGAAACTCTCGAACGGATGTTTCTTCGCGCCTCGCTGCGAAAGTTGTCTCGATATCTGCCGTGAGAGCAGCCCTCCGGTTACGTCCGGCGGGTTTCACAGGATAAAATGCCACCTTTGTGGATACGATGGGAGGTGACAGTAGATGAGTCTTGCCGGCGCAACGTCCCCGCTCGTCGAAACGCGTGAACTCAGAAAACTCTTCAAATTGAAGGGAGGCGCTCTGCTGCACGCCGTAGACGGCATAAACCTCAAGATCTTCCCAAAGCAGACATTGGGTGTGGTTGGCGAGTCAGGGTGCGGAAAATCCACCCTTGGCCGCACTATATTGAAACTCATCGAGCCCACATCAGGACAGATATTCTTCAAGGGAAACGATATAACGGCGCTGAATACGCGTCAGATGCGTCCGATGCGCCGCGCCATGCAGATAATATTTCAGGATCCGTACTCCAGCATTGATCCTAGAAAATCCGTTATAGAGGTCATAGCCGAGTATATGTTCATCCATCGGCTTTTCAGGAATCGCAGGGGAACTTTCGCCAGAGCGGCTGAGTTGATGGATCAGGTTGGACTCGCCAGGAGATACGCGAACTTGTATCCTCATGAACTCGACGGAGGAAGGCGGCAGCGCATCGGCATAGCGCGCGCCCTCTCGCTGCAGCCCAGCTTTATCGTCTGCGACGAGCCCGTCTCCGCGCTCGACGTTTCGATTCAGGCTCAGATACTGAACCTGCTGATGGACTTGCAGGACGAACTGGGATTGGCGTATATGTTCGTAACTCACGATCTGTCGGTGGTAAAGCATATATCAAAAGAGATCATGGTGATGTATCTCGGACAGTGCGTTGAAAAGGCTGTGCCCGAAGAGCTGTTCGCGAATCCAGCTCATCCTTACACCAAGGCTTTGCTGGCGGCGATACCCAGGCCCAACATAAGGCTGAGAAACAAGGAAATCCCCATAATCCGAGGGGAGGTAACGAGCCCCATAAACCTCAAACCAGGGTGCCGGTTTGCCGCAAGATGTGATTACAGTATGGAAATATGCAAAACTCGTGATCCTGATCTGGTGGAAATCTCTCCGGGGCATTTTATCTCCTGTTTTAAAGAAAACCTGAATCGATCGAACGAAGGAGCGGCATCGCGTTGAATGAAACCGCAATTACGGATTCGAAAGAACGCCTGCGCCATACGTTTCCTCACGATAGCCGATATGTAATATTCTCACTTTGAATGAGAAATTTGCCGGTTGGCGCAAATTGGGTAAAATGTCAAATATCAGGGAGTGTGGAAAAGTGAGCGTTGTTTCTAATTCAGGTATTCCGGGAGTGAATATCAACGGGGAGAGATGGTTTCCGAGCGAGAGGGATTTCAGGGAGTGTATCAAAGACTACTGGGGAGACTGGTACTGCGACTCGGAATGCGGCAAGCTCCATGACGTCCTCCTGCACAGGCCGGGCCCCGAACTCGACGCGGTGAAAGATTATGCGTCCTACCGTTTCAAGGAAATGGTCGATGCCAATGAAGCCAGGGAGGAACACGATGCGCTGGCCGGCCTTTATCGGAAGAACGGGGTAAATGTGCATTACGTTGAAGGTTTCAGGAAAGACAGACCTAATGCCATGTTCATGCGGGATCAAGTTTTCATGACACCCGAGGGCGCGATAGTTTGCAGACCGGCAATGGAGGCACGCCGAGGCGAGGAACGATACGCCGCGGAAGCCCTATCCCGTCTGGGAGTTCCCATACTGACGACCATACACGGCGGCGGCATCTTCGAGGGCGCTTGCGCAATGTGGCTCGACAGGGAAAACATCATACTGGGCACTGGAGCGCGAGCGAACAAAGAGGGTGCCGAACAGGTGGAGTGGGTATTGCGCGGAGTGGGAGTGACGAACATCATCAGGTTCCAGATTCCGTTCGGGCACGCGCATCTCGACGGTCTTATGAACGTGCCGGACAAAAAAAGATAATGATCTTCCCGTGGCAGGTATCGTACGATCTGATCAAACCAGTAATGGATTTGGGGTTCGAAATAATAGAGAACCCGAACGTGACGGAAGTGAAAGCGGGCGGGGCCATTAACTTTGTGGCGCTCGAACCGGGGAAGATTTTGATACCTGCGGGAAACCCGAACACAAAGAAATTGCTTGAGGACGCCGGCGTTGAATGTATTGAGGTTAAACTGACGGAAATCGCCAAAGCCTGGGGCGCGATACACTGTATGTCCGCTTTTTTGAAGAGAGATCCCATTTAATTCCATTTGCGGGGGTACATTTTCTCCGTCCGCCATTCTTGACGCGCACCGCCCGATGAGATAACATTGCTTCACTGGGTAAAATCTTTCACGCGAGGTATGACTGTTGAAGAAGAACTGAGGAAGCGCCGAACGAAAGTTTCAAGCGAAAAGACTGAAAGCGCCGATTATAATCGCCAAAGCGAGATTCAACAGTTTTGGAACGCAGGTTGTTTTAGGGTTTAGATCTTCGCCTTTACGCCTCTGAAATTAATCGACCTTTTCGAATGGACCTCCTCGAATGTCGGGGATGCTTTTTCGGCGGTTCCTAAAATACCGGATATTCTGTGAAGCGGGAAGTCCGTCGCTTTTTGCGGCGGCGGTTGTTCCTCGCTCGTTCGGTTGGGTTCTTCTCGCTTTTTCGCATTGACATGACAATACGCCGCGCGTGTTACGCAGATCGACGCCGCCGAACGACGAGAGTTCGGGAGGCGTTTTTTTATGAGTTCTTTACTTCTTTTGAAGGCTGCGAACATTTTCAAAACCTACGGCGACAGGATCATATTCAAAATCGGCCGCCTGGAACTGCATCGAGGAGAAAAGGTAGGTCTCGTCGGAAGCAACGGGACAGGGAAGAGCACTCTGCTCTCCGCTCTGATGGGCGAGATTGATCTCGATGATGGAAGCGTCGATATCCGAGGGCTCGCGTCAATAATACGCCAGGAACAGGATCCTGATACGCTCAGAAGTTCAGGCACAGCCGAGGAAGCGGTGCGTGGAATCCTTCGTTTTTCAGCGTCCCCTTTGTCCGAGCGTCCAAGCGGAGGGGAACTGACCAGGGTGGCCATCGCGGAGGCATTATCTCGGAGACCGGATATCATATTCGCCGACGAGCCAACGACAAACCTCGACATGGAGGGTATCGCCGAATTGCGGCGAACTCTCGCGTCATTCAAAGGCGCTCTTGTATTGGTCTCCCATGACAGAGATCTTCTCGACGATGTGTGCGACAGGATATGGGAGCTGGAAGGCGGCTCGCTCAGGGTCTTCCCCGGGAACTATTCCAAATGGCGCGCTCAGAAACGGAGGGAGCGCGAGTTTGCCTCGTCGGAGTACGAGGCGTTCAGACAGGAGAAAAAACGGCTGACCGAGGCAGCTCGCAGGGCGAGCGACAGGGCGAACAAGGCTGGAAAACCGCCCTCCAGGATGTCTCCGAGCGAGGCCAGAGTCAATCCCGGCAAGGGGCTCAAGGCCCAGGGAGTTTTGAAGGCAACCGCCGGCGTCATATCGAAGCGCGCGGAGACGCTCGAGAAAAAGGAGCGCCCGCCGGACCTTCCGGAGATAAAAATGGCCCTTGGCGTATCCTCCAGGGTGGCCTCCGACTCGACCGTGAGGGCGTCGGGACTGACTGTCGCGTTCGGCGGCCGCGTGCTCTTCGACGGCGCCGATTTCGAGGCGAAGACCGCCAGGTGTACGATACTTCTGGGCCCGAACGGCAGCGGCAAAACGACGCTGCTCGACATGATCGCGCGAGGCGAACCGCCGATAAAGATCGCGCCGGGCGCTAAGGTAGGGTATTTCAGGCAGGGGCATGAGTCCCTGAATCCGTCCCGCTCCATCCTGGACAACGCGAGAAGCGAATCCGATCTGCCGGAGCATGAGGTGAGGACGATCCTCGCGAGACTCGAAATAAAGGGCGACGCGGTGCGTAAAAAGTGCGGCGATCTCTCCGGCGGGGAGCGGGCGAAGGTCGTCCTCGCGTCGCTCTTCGCGTCGAATTTGAACACGCTGATACTGGACGAGCCGACAAATCACATAGACCTCTATACCATAGAGGCGCTCGAAGCCCTCCTGCTGGCCTGGAGGGGAACGCTGATACTGGCCTCCCACGACACGAGGCTGGCCGGGATGGTCGGCGACCGGCTCCTGATAATAGAGAACAGGAAGATCAGGACGTTCGAGGGAACTCTGGAGGAATACGCGAGCAGAGGAAACGCCGGGTAATATCATTCCGATTCCGGAGTCGCCTCCGCTGCCGCCTCTTGCGGGATCTTTAGTTTCGTCGGTGATCGTTCCGCCGCCGGCGTTCTCGTCTTGATCGTAGTCACTGCCGTCTGTGTTTGTTCCGTCGTCTGTTCCGCCGGCGCTGCGAAGTACGGGTTAGCTCCCTGCTGGCTCTCGATCGAGAGGTCGTACTTGCCTGTCGGCAGGGCTCCGAGCGGTATGTTGACGGTCGTCTTGGAGGAGTCAGCCGTTACGATTCCGGTCACTGAGACCTTTTCGCCCACTTCGAGTCCCCTCGACAACGCGACCAAGGTCGCTATCACGCGCACCTTGCTTCCGTTCAGCAGGAGGCGTCCGTTAGCCGTGGCCGTCAGACTTCCGCCGACCGTGATGCTGGACGCCGACGCCTCGAACACCTTTTCTGGATAAGTGATATAGGGATCGTCGGTGAAAGTTTGCAACACTGTGCAATAAAATGATTTTTTTTATTATGCGAAAAAATCATTGTCCTTATTATTGTTCCATTTATATTCCATCCTTTTTGCAATTTCATTTGCTTTATTTACCCCAAAATGATCACAAATAAATCCAAGGCTCATGTCAATTCCTGCCGATATTCCAGATGATGTATAATATTTTTTATCAACAACCCAACGGGCTTTATATTTCCAATTTACATTTTTCCCATTGGTTTCTACCCATTTAAAGGCCATTTTATTTGAAGTTGCCTCACAACAATCAAGCAATCCGGTTCTTGCCAATAATGCTGATCCGGTACATACAGTTAAACACCATGATGATTTTTCAACAAGAGTCTTTAATTTCTGTATAAATTCATCATCATTAACTAATATTCGCGTTCCTTTTCCACCGGGTATTATAAGAACATCATGTTTTTCTATTTCATTTATATCCCGAGTGATTATTTGAACATTATCTTTATTCTGTATTTTTTCATCATATATTGAAAAATAATTTATGCAACATTCTTCAATTTTTCCAAATACCTCAACGGGACCAAAAAGATCAAGAGTTTCAAAATCGTTAAATAATAAGCAATTTATATTCATAAATATGGCTGTCTCCTCACCTTCTGGCGGTTTTTCTCTTGCTTGGCCAGATAAATCTTACCTCCCTTTATGCCGCGAAATGATAAACTGCCTGCGTTTTAGAGGATTGTGACAACCCTCCGTAACACCTTATCCCATTCAGTTACCGCAATGAAAGTATGGAGTTTTTATCTAAACCCGTGTACTTCATGATAGTTTCGACAGGGAGGCCATCCGCGAGCATCGAGCGCGCGACCTCAAACTTGCCCCTTGCCTCGCCCATCGCCTCTCCCTCAGCCCTGCCCCTAGCCTCGCCCTCAGCCACTGCCACTTCTCGCCGTACCGC
>JAISLO010000095.1 GCA_031290815.1 Synergistaceae bacterium
CATATCTGGAGTCCGTGGAGCTGTCGCCGATAGACAGCACCGCGAAAGCCGTGCTGCTGCTTTCGGACGCGCCGGAAGAGTGCCGAGTCTTTCATGTGTTCAGCAACCACAGGATATTCATGGGCGACATCGTGGCCGCGATGAGGGACGAGGGCATTGAAACGGAGTATGCGGAGGACGACGCGTTCTGGAGCGCCTTCTCGTCCGCGATGAAAGACCCTCGGCGGGCGGAAAGTCTCACGAGCCTCATAGCTTACCAGAACGTCGCGCAGGGCAGGGCGGCGCTCCTGATCGACGCGAAGAACGACTACACGTCACAGGCGCTCTACCGCAAGAATTGGAGCTGGCCCGAGACAAATCACGATTATATGCGAAAGTTCCTGCGGGGCATGATAGGATTGGGTTATTTCAGCGATCTTGGCAAAACAGGGGCGGGCGCTAAACCCGCGTGACGGCGGCAGTCTATTCCCTCGACATCCGCCTGGTCGCGAAATACGAGCGCGGGATAGAGGAAAGAATTTTGCGGACGAGCCCGGAGAGGGCGCAAAAAATCAAACGGCTCGTCCGCGAAGATGATCGGTTGCGCTCGCTTGCCGCCGGAATTTTAATAGAGGAGATAATTGCCCCGCGCGAAATTTTATACGGCCCTCACGGCAAACCTTTCGCGCCCGGATGCCGTCATTTTAACGCCTCCCACTCCGGAGACTTCGCGCTCTTGGCAGTAGGGAGCGAACCAATCGGCGTTGACCTGGAGCTATGGAGGGCCGACGATTTTTTAGCTCTTGCGGCCCTGTCGTTCTGCCCTGAAGAGCTCGCCGTATTGGAGCGGGATCCCGTTCCGCAAGTCTTTTACGATTTCTGGGTTCTCAAGGAAAGTTACGTAAAGATGCTTGGCAGGGGCTTTTCGATGGATTCGAGGTCGTTTTGCGTGCATAAAGAACGAAACCGCGCAAAAGTCAACGGAACAGACCAAGCCTCCTCCGCTCTCCTGCGCCTGCTAAATCTTCCCGGCTACAGCGCGGCGGTCTGTTCGGCTGGAGAGGAACTGCCAAGCGAGATAACGCCGATGGATAAGGCCCTTTGCGCCATGTCGCGATAAATCGCGCATCGGCTCCCTTCGTCAAATGACGCACGGTCATAGTCATAGCGCGCAGTCTCCGAACGATGCTAGGAGCCGACAAAATAGTCGTGCTGGACGGCTGGAAGATAAAAATGTTCTCGCCCGCCCGGATTCTGACACACCAAAAATCCCTGCCGTTCGGTTCATTATCGATAAACAATAGGGGTCAAGGGGACTGAGTCCCCTTGCGGGGTGTGGGGCGGAGCCCCACGGTCCTGTATTGCTTTTCTACGCTCTCGGTTCCGCTATGCTGCGGAACAATTGAAGGGCGTAACGGTCGGTCATGCCGGAGATCCAGTCCACTGCCTCCCTTGTCCCGAGGCACAGATCCGTCAGAGCGTGCTCGAAGAGGGTTTTCATCACGTGAGCGACCTTTGGTTCCTCGCGTTTTATCGATTCGTGGGAGTAGACGGAGGTGTATAGAAAATTCCGCAGGTTCTCGGTCTGTTCGAGAAATTTCGGACTGAATCCGATGTGTCCTCCTTTGCTGTTTGTGATCACGTCGCGGACGAGGGCTCCTATCCTCGAACCGTGCGACCCGCCCAAAGTCTCAATTACCCCTGACGGGAGGTCGGCAAAACGGAGGAACCCCGCGCCGAGCGCGTCGTCCAGATCGTGGTTTAGATACGCGATGGAGTCCGACACCCTGACAACCCAAGCTTCAAGTGTCGACGGATTCTCCAGGTTAAACCCCTCCCTCACGTCTACTTGCCCCTTTGAATGCTGAAGTATACCCATTCGAACTTCCCATGTGAGGTTGAGTCCCTTGCCATCCCGTTCGAGACATTCGACGACCCTCAGGCTTTGAGCGGCGTGATGAAAACCCTGAAGCCCCCGAGATATCGCGAGCTCTCGCAGGATCCGCTCGCCGGTGTGCCCGAAAGGGGTGTGACCGAGATCGTGCCCCAGGGCTATCGCCTCAGTCAAATCCTCGTTGAGGCGCATGGCGCGGGATATCGTGCGCGCTATTTGAGAGACCTCGAGCGTGTGCGTGAGGCGCGTCCTCGTGTGGTCGCTCTCGGGCAGGGACAAGACCTGCGTCTTGTGTTTCAGCCTCCGAAACGACTTGCTGTGGATGATCCTGTCCCTATCGCGCTGAAAAGCCGTCCGTATCGTGCAGAACTGCTCCTCCCTCTCGCGCCCTCTGCTCTCGGAGGACAGGCACGCCATAGGCGAGAGAGTTTCCCTCTCATGGCGCTCCCAATGCTCTCTTATGGTCATTCCATCGTTGTCCAGTCCGCTTCACCCCGTCTCTCGCGCAAGGACATTCGGCAAAAGCAAAGCCGCTGTCCCGCAGTTGAAAAAATGATCAGTCAATAACGCTCATCTCAACGATCCTGCCGCAGGTCACGCACACTCGCAGTACGCGCCCGCCGAACGAATTCTCCGAGTCCTTTACGTAGATCTCGGCTCGTCCCGGAGGTCTGCCTTCCCTGTCTATCACCGACACGCAGATAAATGCAGGATATAGCATATCCGCAAGGTTCTCCAACGAGACACGGGGCAGTCCGGAGTCGGAACGCCACGAGTTCGCTTCCTCGAAAAACCTGCCCGCGAGCGCGTCGGCTAAGACCGCGAACCCGAGTCCATCCAGATCCTCCATCACACGGTTTATCTCCTCGACGTAAGCATCCATCGGCGGCTGGACGCTGTATCGCTTGCGGGCGGTCATGATCGACTCACTCACCCTCTCCGCCGACTCTATAAGCAGATTGGAGAGGGATTCCACACAGTCTATCCTGCGTTCGAAGTTGACCAATTTATTGCCGCAGAGCTCACGCCATATCTCTATTTTACGGCAGTCGCGAGTGTCCTGACGCCCAAGCTCTTCCTCCAGCAGGTCAACCCTGAGCTGTTCCCTCTCGGAAAACCTCGGACGGGATTCCTCGTATCTCCTGCTCCACTCCTCATGTTCGGCGGAGGAAGCTTTCATCGAGTCAATGGCCCGATCGACAGAGGAGAAGAACTCTTCCGGCACTCCGCCTCCGTGGGCTGCGGCCCGGCCGGCAAGCGCACGCGTCTCTTGCAGCCGTGAAACCGCCTCCAGCAGGGCAACGTTAAACGGAGACCCCTCCAGCTTCATGGAACACGGAATTTCAGCCTCTCGTACGATAGCGTCAAGTCCGTTGAATATCTGTATGAGCCTTCCCACTTGTGCGCTTAGGGTAAGAGTACGCTCTCCCACAACCGCGTCCAGATCTTCCATAAGCTGCCTGAATCCCTCCGCGTCGTAATAACCTCGAATCTCCTCCGCGAACCGCTCGCTCATCTCCGGGAACTGATCGCCAAGCTCAGCCTTCAAGCGCCGTGCTGTAAATTCCACCTCTCGCATCAATTCGAGCCTGTTTTCAAACCAC
>JAISLO010000096.1 GCA_031290815.1 Synergistaceae bacterium
GGTTGAGAACCACGCTTTAGATATAGAGGCTTCGTGTTCCGGCTTTTTACAGGAGGCCCAGACCCATGCGACGGAGAATTGTGAATCCCGCCAGGTCCGGAAGGAAGCAACGGTAAGCAAACCTCTTCGGGCGCCACGGTAATCTGGGGCTCCTTTGAAAAGCCGGAATTATTTTTTTTTTTATTTAAAAAGGATCTGCAGAAACACTGAAAGAGTCGGTGATCTTATGTTTGGAGCGGGGACAAGAACTATCGCCATGGTTGGATTGATGTCCGCGTTGACTGTGGCTGCGATTTGTATTTTCAGACTTCCCGTATCCGGTGGCAGCGTTTACTTTCACCTAGGTGAGACAGTCATGCTGACATCCGCTGTCCTGCTGGGGCGGAAGGGCGGGGCGTTCGTGGGCGGCCTGTCGTCGGCGCTGGCCGATTTGCTGTTGGGATCGGCGATTTGGGCGCCGTTCAGCTTCGTCATCCACGGAGTTGAATGCTATATAACCGGGTGGATCTCCGAGAGGAGCGGCGGTAAACATGATGTCGTCGGCATGATGATCGGCGCGGCCGTCATGGCAATCTCATACACGGTCGTCGTGGGTTGGCTGTACGACCCGTCTCTGATGAAGATAGAGATCGTCGGCGATTCGCTGCAGGGCGGTATCGGCGTTCTGACGGCGTTTCCCCTCTCAAGGGTTCTCATCTCCAGATTTCCTGCCCTTCGTTTCTCGCGCCCGGCGAGGGAGGATCGGGAGAAGGCGGGGGGCGACGAATGAACCTCGAAACCCGCATAACTCTAAAACGCATCACGACGCTCCTCTGTTCGATCGGAACGTTGGTCGGGTACGGCTATCTCATAGGGGGGTTTGGCGGATACCTGTTTGGCAGGGGACGTCCCATGACCGCGGTAGTCGGTTTCCTCGCCGGCTCTGCGCTCGCGTATGCGGCGATCTCCATGTGGAGGAGCTATCTGGACGACTTATCACTCCTGGACGAGAGAGGCGGCGAAAACTCCTCCGGCGACTGACTGGCCTCTCGAACCAGCATGGCAATCCTCTCCCGCAACTCGGCGTAGGGATGCGCTCCGAGCTTGGCGCACTCCTTCGCGTCATTGCCGCATATTATGCAGGCCCGATGCGGTATGCCAAGACGCTCGCGCGATATCGCGCCGCCCTCCGTCAAAACGTCTATGTCCAGCGCCCTTCCCCACCGCAGACCGTCCTCTATTCGAACGGCCTCGGTTTTTACGGAAACCGGATCCGATCCACCGAATGCCAGCAAGACCGCAACGCCGGCCCCGTTGCGCAGCGACGACGAAAATGCAGGAGTACAACCCAGGCTGGCTATGAGAAGGTCCCGCGCTTTCATTATGGCCTCGTCATCGCCGCAGATCCGCTTGGGCACGCCTGGAACGTTGAGTGCTATCTGTACGGCCGCATTCACGCCGTGAACCAACCGCAAAAACATGTGCTGAACAAACGCGCGCTCCTCCCTGCCCTTCAGAATGCCGAGGAGAACTTCCGAATGGGCGTGACCCGAGTCCTTCAAAGCCTGTGTCCCATGCCTATGAGCCAGTCTGCGGTCGAATCCGGCACATAATCTCCAATGCCGTCAGTCTTGCCGGATGACAGCATTGCCCTCACCTTTGACGCCGATATGACGTCGCCGGAATCCGTCCTCAGGCGGTCTATCTCTATGACACGCACTCCGGCCGGCGGCAAAATTTTTCGCATCGTCTCGTTGTATATGCGGGTGACCGGACTTTCAGTCTCCGTCCCCACATACCGCGCAGTGATCCCCAACGTCGGAACATAGAGGCGCAGGAAGAGATCGATGTCCAGTCCGGCCTGCTCCGTTGCGACCGACTCCTTCCCCCGATCTTTCAGGAAATAAGTTGGGAATGTAGCAGCGGACACCGCGTACTCCCCGCTGCCAATCACCCTCGCGTTCACTATGTCGCTTACTCCGCGCCGTACCATCTCCAGCCTGTCTCTGACCGTGAAAAATGACAGTTCAGCCTCCACGACAACTACGAACAGAAAGTCGTTTTCCCTGGCCGCGAGGTTCATGAGATGCCTGTGTCCCCGAGTGAATGGGTTGCAGTTGACGACGACAGACGCAATTGACATGCCGGAGGAAACCGACGCCCTGTTCTCCGCGAGGGATTTGCGATACTGTACGATGCTCGGCTCCCCCATCTCGAGCAGTGTCACGTTGGGAGTTTCCGCGATATTGCGGAACCCAAGGGCAGCAAATCTCGCCGCCATGTCAGACTTTGTGTAAACGAATAAATGAGACAACCCCCGGACCCTCGCTGCCTCCATAACGTTGGACAACGCGACGGCCGAGAGGCCGGACTCCTGATGCTCCGAGCTCACCGCCACCGCCCTGATCACATTGCCGAACAGGCCGGCAGTCGCGACGACATGCCCGCCCACATCCTCCACGAGCGCTGTAACATCCGCGCCCTCTTCGTAGACAAGGCCCTGGGACTCGATCAGACGGGCAACCTCGGCGAGTTCCGCCGCCGACAGAACATTTACAATGCGACTCTCGAAATCAAACAAAGGACACACCCTCTGCATTCACCGACTGACAAGCGGGAGACCCTGGCATAGCCCGGCCTCCCACAACAGTAGTCGTGTTACGTGGAGATTTGTGAGGATTTATGAAAGGAACCAGATCTACCAAAGATCTGAAAGAGGCTAAGCTAGGAAATACACCGCCACAGTACAATGATAATATCACATTTAGTCAGTTTGTCAAGGGTCAAATATTGGTTGTTGTTCGTCTGTGATAATCTGCTGTGATAATCTGTGGTTACTGTTCAGCGGGTATGGATTTGTGTAACAGAGAGTATATGGAATCCATAAGGTTTTTGCCACGTTTTTTTGCCGAGGCTAATAATGAACGGATTTTGCAGTAGTCAATTATG
>JAISLO010000097.1 GCA_031290815.1 Synergistaceae bacterium
AGAGGTGATGTCCCTTGAACAATTCGGATATATCGCTCGAACCCGTAAGTTCGTTTGAAGGAGGGCGGCGGTTTGTGTTGGGAGGCTTTACCGTCCTCGATCTCCGCGGCACGTGGCGCGAAATGGGCCGTCAGTATGGTTCGCTGGCCTCGGAATCATTGCGCGTCATGTATAAGCGCGCCGTCGAGGAGAGGATCCTTGGGTCATCGGGCATTGGCAGGGATGCCGCGGATGCCGTCGCGCGAGGTTTTTACGACAATTACCCTCACCGGCTCAAAGAGGTGTTCGCCGGGATGTCCCAGACGTCGGGGCTCGATTTCGGGTCTCATCTGCTGCTCAACGCGGTGGAAGTGCTCGTGGCGAATGATATATGGGCCAGGGGCGGCGGGCCGGAGTTCCCGGCGCACTGTTCGGGCATAGCCGTTTGGGGGGAATACTCGTCCGGGTCCCTCGTATATGGGAGAAATTACGATTACTTCGGCTGGTTCAAGGCGCTGGGCGAATATCTGACCGTGACCGTTTACCACCCGTGCGACGGTTCGCTCGCCGCCGCCACGATCGGCTATCCTGGATGCGTGTATCTCACGACCGGCATCAACGAACGGGGAATATTCATAGCGCTCAACAACGGCGAGCCATCCGGAGGGGCGCTCCAGTACCACAACAGGGTGCCGGCAATAGCGGAGCTGCTCATGTTTCTGCTGGACTCCCCCGACCTCGACCAGCTCGAAAGCTTCTTTCAGACGACGAGGTCCAGCTTCGCCTATGTCATAGGAACAGCCGACGATCAGACGTCCCGCTGTTTCGAGTGGCCCGTGTTCGACGTCAAGCGCAGGCTGTCCGTGCGGCGTCCGGGCCTCATGGTAGCGACCAACCACTTTACTGAGCCGTCCTGGGGATTGCCCCGTCCCGACGACCTGAAGTTCTCCCGCACCCGCACCCGCAGGCAAAACCTCCTGAACCTCGCGGAACACTTCAAGGGCAGCATCGACGTCCCCCGCATGAAGAAGATAATGGACACGCGCATTGAGGACCTGGGAGCAACGTCCGACAGGACGGTCTATCAGATAATCGCCGAGCCGGGATCGATGACCGTGTCGCTTAAAATTCCGGACCTGACTGAGTGGACGGACATCCCGATGAGAGCCTTTTTCGAAGGATAGACCATAGGAACGGCGGAGGACCAGTCTGCCGCTCCTCTTTATGAGATGTGACGCCGGCGGCTAATGCGGCCTTCTGTAGAGGAACGGCCCGGCTGACTCGAAGCCTATGACCTTGTGATCGAATATCTGCTCTGTGGCTCCCGTCACGAGATATCCGCCGGGGCGCAAGGCATCCAGGAATTTTTTGTATAGAGCCGACTTCGTCTCCGGACCGAAGTAGATCACCACGTTGCGGCAGAGGATGAGGTCAAACCCGCTCTCGAATCTGTCCTTGATGAGGTTCATGTGCTTGAACTTCACCTTTTCCTTGACCTCTTTTTTTACCTGCACCGTGTTGGCGTCGATGTCGGAGAAATATTTTGGAATCCACTCCTTGGGCGCGTTCGATATCTGCCTTTTTTGGTAGAACCCCTCCTGCGCCTTTGCCAGAACGCCCTGGTCTATGTCGCAGGCCAGCACGGGCTGTGGGGTCGCCACCCTCGTCTCTATGGCCAGTATCGCCAGCGAGTACGGCTCCTCCCCCGTCGAGCAGCCCGCGCTCCAGAATTTCAGGCGCTGATGTCCAAGCTCCTTGTACATCTGGGGGATGAGTTTGTCTCGGATCTCCCACCACCTGTTCGCGTTCCTGAAGAACTCCGTCACGTTTATGGTCAGATAGTCCAGAAACTCCCTGAGCTTATCAGGGTTGTTGGCTATCATCTTGTAATATTCGTCGTAACTGCTTAACTGCCACCTCTGCATCAACATGTGAACCCTGCGGTGAATCTGATACTTGTAAGCATCGAGGTCAATGCCCGTAAGATCCTGGATCTTCTTCTTGAACACGTTGTACTCGGGAGGCGCAGGGAAAACAGCGGAATCCTGCAAAGACATATCACATACCCCTCTCTCCGCCGCCAGCGTAATCTAGCCGGGCGGCACGGCTCATGCAGGACCATGATACTATATTTTCCCCATGCGCGAAAGGAGAGCGAGGGGTATAAATAACGCAATTTCATGTATCCTTGAAATTGTCCGGTGAACGGGCCTAAGTTTGAGCCCGCGGATGCCGATAAATATATATAGTAAATTGTATAAGAGCAGCGGACGATCTGACAGCGTGGATGGAGTGATCCCGGTATGAATATTCAATCTGTTTCGAAGGTCAGGGTTCAGGATTCAACTCATCAATCGGCGTTTGTCTACGGGATGAACAGGGAATACCTGCCGCCCAGACAGCAGCAGGGCCCCACAACCGTAGTCGTGAATGGGGAGGGACATCTCGACACCAACTACCAGTTCAGGAGCGTTGCTGGATGGCTGGGCGATGTTCCGGCGACCTTTACGTACCTGATGGCTTATCGCTCCTATGAGTACACCAAACAGGTCTTTTCGCACTGGGACAGGAGATTCGCTACGACCGACACGAACAGCTGGATCATATAACACGGCCGCCCGATGAAGAAGATCATTGTCCTGGCTACCGGCGGCACTATCGCGTCGCGGCTTGGTGCGAACGGACTGG
>JAISLO010000098.1 GCA_031290815.1 Synergistaceae bacterium
AAGCTGCTGCCTGGTTTGAGAAAGAACTGATCGGGATGAGAGCGTATAGAGAAGAGCAAGCTGCGAAATGGTGGGGGGAATAAACATGGGTAAAGCGGTCTGGGATTCGCTGTTAGAGAATGAAGACAAAGAATTTAAAGCCGAACTGGAGCAGGAAGAGGGGAACTAGCGATGCCGAAACAGTTCAATCCCAACACTGTCAAGACGCTGTACGCGCCGCGGTTTGAAATGACGGCTAAGGACTTCAATGGCAATGCGCGGCACTACTCGGGAGTCTACTTTCCGACGGAAGTCAAGGCGAGGAAAGCGGCGGAGGAAACTATGCGCGACTGCGAAGGTCAATTCACGGGCTATGAAATCATCACGATCAGCGCGGATCTGAGGAGCCTTTTCGAGACATACGCGAAGGCACTGAAGGCCGAGACGGTCGTTGAGTGAGGAAGGGATTCCCAATGCTAAGCCTGAGCAACGAAGAAGCTGGAGAAGTAAAGAGACGAATGCTCGAGTTCTGTTTTCGAGTGTTGGACGGGAGAGCGGACGAGAAGGAACACAACCTGTTCCTGCATGTAATGAAAATACTTGCATATGGATTCAGGACCGCCAGTGAGGTGGAGGTGGACTATGAAATCGCAAAAAGAGCAGCTGATCATGCCTATAATCCGGTTCCGGAAAGCCCGGAGAAGAGGATCGATGAGGCCGGTGCTAAAACTCGAACGTCAAGCGGAAGCGCGAAAAAGCAAAATGGCTATCATCAGTCGAAAGACTTTTTAATCGGTGCTACGACGCCGCACGACGAGCTGTTCCAGCTCGAACGCACAGGCGCACTCGAAGGCAGCAGAGGCGGGATCTATAGCATTTGCAGAGTCGATGAGAACGGCTCGCTTCATCTCTACGACGATCCGACCTTTAAGAAATGTTTCAAAAAAACCGAAGCCATCGCCGAGTTCCGGAGATGGGCAACGGAAAGAGGATACGACATCATAGGCGATTCGGGCTGATCAAATGACAAGGACCAGAAGGAGGGGAACTAGATGAATTTGGAAGAGCTGAGGGAACATCTGCTAAACTGGCCGCTCATTGAGGCCATTCGCAACAGGTATGAGATCGATGAGCTGAAGCGGGATCTGGCGGAAAGCTTAGAAATGCTGACGCGAGCGGGCGTAAGCGATTCGGTCATCGAAGAGATTGACGAAAAGCGCATGGAGCTCGTCCGGATCAGGGACGGCTACGACAGAATGATCGAGGACATATGGCAGATCGAGCGCGAGGACATGGAGATCATCTGGCATTATAGAGGCTCCAGCGACGAGGAGATAGACGCGCTGCCGGATAAATCTCACCGTGTGGGGGATTTGACTGAGAAACATATAGGCCCCTTCGACGACGAGATTGACGGGCTGTCTAAAGAGATTTCCTGCATGCATTGCACGGCGGGCTGAGGAACCATGCCAACGACAGTAGTTACTCCAGACGCGCTCGAGCTCATGGTCCAGCTCAACGCCACCGAAAAAGACCTGTTGGGCATCGTCAAGACACTCTGCGAGGTCCTGGAGGAGCTGAAGGTTTCGACGGTCAAGCCGGCGCTGATGACCACCAAAGAGGCCGCCGAGTACACGAAGATTGGCGAATCGACGCTGGCGGCATATCGGACGACCGGTGTGATCGGAGACCGTACACCTGCCCCTGCCTTCATAAAGGTCGGCGGGAGCGTCTTTTATGAGAAGTCGGAGCTAGATCGGTGGATAAAAGAGGACCTGCCGCACTTTAAGCATACAAGGCCAAAGAAGGAGGTTGTGTAGATGGAAATCACAACAAAACACTTTAATGTTTCGAGACATGTGAAACCGACGCTGTTGCAGAAGCTGGCGAAAAAGATTCGCATGTGGAGGCGTGTTAAGGAGGTCAACCTGGCCCGTCAGCATCTGGCAGACGCCGTAGCGGCCGACCGGGCCGAGATATATGACCCGCTTTACGCAGCGAAGCGGGACGCGTGCGCGAGTAGGGAGTGAGGGGCATGACAAAGAAGAAGATCGTGAAATCACCGAACAGGCTGGAGTCTATCCTGCAGCGCTTTTCAGTTACGGCGGTGTCGCAAACGGGAAGGCTGTTCGCGCTTGGACAGTCACCCTGCGGCTATTACATGATATATGAAATCGGCCCTGATGGGAAACGGTCAACGCCCCTTCCTGGATTGTGGCTGGAGACGGAGAGCATAGGGGAGCTGCTGGAGCGCTTTCACTCGTGGGCAGCCGAGAGGGAATATGAGGTGCACGTCGGGAGGCCAAAGGCAGGATCTCGGGGCTCTGCCCCCCCACTAAAAAACCCTGCCGGGGAACCAGTTCCCCGGACCCCTTTTTGAATAAATTATTCGACCTATGGCCGGCCGGCGAGTACGGGTCGTGGACCCGAACGATTACCCATTTACCCGCGTCGACAACGCGGCGATCATAGACCCCGAACTGTCCATTTACGACACGAGCGTCTATATGGCGCTGTGCTCGTTCGCGTCGAACCTGAACGGCTGCGCGTACCCATCGATGCAGACGCTGGCTGAACGCGCCAAGTGCTCGGTCAGACAGGCCCGCAAGTCCATCCGCGTCCTCGAGGAGCGCGGGTATATCACGATCGGCATGCGGACAGGCGGTGTCAGCATTTACAAACTCACCAGGAACAAGCACCGCGACATGCCTGAGAGCGGCGAGTGTCTGGAACAACCCGTGACCGCGGACGAAATGGCGGAGGCGGAGTATGAATTTACGGACGAGTTTGACGAGGAATACGAATATGAGTTCGACGATGAGGCCGAGTCCGAGTCCGAGGGTGAATATTTGGAAGCCGAAGGGGCGGCACACCATGCCGAAGGGGCGGCACACCATGCCGAGGAGGGCGGCACACCGTGCCGGGGAGAGCGGCACACTGTGCCGGGGGGCGGCACACCATGCCGGGGGGGCGGCACACCATGCCGCCGAACTAGACTTACTGAACTAGATAAATATTACTCTGCTACGCAGAGCGGGCAAATCGCCCGCGCAGAACCGCAAACCCAAAAACCGGATTATGAGAGCGACGTATGTCTTGACGAAGTGCCCGAGGCAATGCGCGGCGTTGTGGATTATTTCCTGCTGCGCACTGGAAGAACGGGAATAAGCCCCCAGGAGCTGTCGGCCATCAGGGAGCTGGAGAAGAATCACACCCCAAACCGGGTGAACTGCGAGGTTGGGCGATGTATCGAGCGCTTCGAGCGGCTGGGCAGGAAGCCATCCCTCCTGACGCTCGAGTACGTATACACCGCGCTGCGGCATCAGACGAGCCGCAGGCCCCCGGGCAAACGGCGGAATGCGCGCGCGTCGCCGGGATCGGACGGGGCGGATCGGACGGAGGCGGCAAAATTTTACAACGAGGTGGTGATCGGGTATGAGCCCGGAAGCGTTGACGGAGAAGAGACCATCGACCGACCCTGACGAGCGGGCGCGCGAGCGTCTGTCGGAGATCGGCCTGTGGAGCGACGGAGTTATATTCAACGCCGCGGAGGTGCTGGACACGATGCGCATGGCCGATATATGCGAGCGGTGCGAGTCCGGCCCGCCAGGCGATTCCAGCGAGTCAAACGAGTCAAACGAGTCAAAAATATCGCCCGGCGGACGAGTGGAGCGATGCCCTTACCGGGGGTACAAGCGGGTTCTCTCGGTCTTACGCGGTCAGGTATATTCCGGCATGACGAAGTGTCATGTCAGGCATGAGATGGAATCGCAGGCAACGCTGAACGCGCTGCTCGCCAAGATGCCGGAGGAGTTCAAGACCTGTTCGCTGCGCAGCTTCGTCGTTGACGACAGCGTGTCAGAGAGCGTCAGATACGCCGCCCTGAAGACCAGGGAGGCGATAACGGGCGGGTTCGGGCTGATCCTCGCCGGCGATGTCGGCGTCGGCAAGACGCATCTTGCGGCCTGCGTCTTCGCGGACGCCCTGCTCTCCGGCAGATCGGCCGTTATGGTCTCCACTCCGCAGCTCATGATCGACCTGAAGTCATTTGGATTCGAGGGCGAGTATAAGAGCATGCTCGGCGCGGTCTGTTCGTGCGGCCTGCTGGTCTTAGACGACATCGGAGTTGAACGCTGCACCGACTGGGTGTGCGAACAGATCTACGTCATCGTCAACAAGAGGTATATGGACCGGCTGCAGACGGTGGTGACTACGAACCACGCGACGCCGGAGGAACTCGTCGAATACTTCGGCAGCGGCGGCATGCGCATCGTGTCGCGCCTGATCGGCATGGGCGAGTGGGTGAGGGTGACCGGCGACGACTACAGGGTGAGGCAGAGACGCGACAGACGAGCCAAGAAGAACAAGCGGAGGCCTGCAGGAGAGGCCCCCGCATGAGAGAGGACGAGATAAAAGCTGTGGAGAGCGTGCTGTTCGAATATCCTGCCATGTGCATGTGTCTGAAGATGCGCTCCGAATATCTTGTCTCGCTTGTCTCCCTCGCCTCCTTCGGCGGCAGCGGCGAAATCGGCCCGGTCGACGGCGGTCTCATGATACCTGATCAGATCAAGATCCTGGAGCGGAAGGAGCGCGACCCGGGATTTCTCGTCCTCTCGGCCGTCGTCGAGCGCATCTTTGACGCCGTGAACAACGCGCCTGCCGAAACACGAGAGATCATAACGCGCCTGTTCTTCATGCGTCAGGAACCAAAACACGCCGCAGCGGAAACAAACTCGAGCATCAGCCGGATCTACAGGAAAAAGCTGGAAGCCGTCAAATATATGAGCGCCGTGTGCATCGGCATTTATCCAGCCTTCTGCCGATGGCGCGCCGAACGCGACGAAGAGGAAGCGGAAAATATGAGACTCCGCTACGAAGAGGGCAAAACCCGGGGGGGGGGGCCCCGCACCCCCCCCGGGGCCGCCCCCCCCCAAACCCCCCGTTTTTGGGGCCGGGGGGG
>JAISLO010000099.1 GCA_031290815.1 Synergistaceae bacterium
GTTTACCTTGAAACCCTCCGGCTTTTGGAAGTAATACGCCTTCATCATATCGTAGAACGATCTTAGCTCGCTCTCGTCCGCTGACACCGGAGATGTTACCTGTTCGAAGAGTTTTTGGCGCGCAAACTGCGTACGAATCGTCTCCTTCAATTTCGCCTCGGTCAATCCCTCGCGCTCCATCTCCTGGAAATACAGCTCCTTCGTGGGGAAGGATGATTCTATCTCCTTTATTGCGTTGTCAATCTCGTCATCAGTGACAGTTATGTTTCTGGCCTTGACCTCCTTGTCCATCTCGGAAGCTATGGCAATCTGATCCAAAACGGCGGTGCGCAGCGATGGATAGTCATCCTCTGAGATCGTCTCTCCCTGCGGACCGAGATTTCTGATCATCTGGAACATCTCCGTTTCCAGCCTGGAGCGTTTTATGCGTTCACCGCCAACCGTGGCGACGTCATAATCGGCTATGCCTTCACCACCACCCGCTCCGGCATTTCCCCCGCCGCTGTACATGCCATATCCGGCAAAGCAAGAGACGACGAATAAAACAACGATAATCATCATTATCGATTTGACATTCTTTCGCAAATAGCGCATCATGACCTTAAAGTCCCCCTTTATGATCTATCAAGAATGATAGCAACCTTGTAATGATACTATGTCGGCGCGGCTCTGTCAAAAAAATAAAAAAAACTGTGTCGCCGGCCTATGATAATGTCACCCCGTAACGGGACAGAGAATGACAGTTTCAGTCATTTCAGCAATTTCGGCGTCAAACCGCGCTTATCTGTATGATGCGGCGCATTCTGCCGGGAATGTCATTGCGTCGACTCGGTCTATTATGAGGCTCGACTTCGGCCTGTTTTTTATCTCCGAGCCGATCTCAAGGCTGCTTGCGACGGCCTTTCCTATGACTGCGCGTCCGGTGAGGCTGCCTTCATAGTTGACCCTGATGCCCCATGTGTTGTGAAAAACCACAGGCTCCGAGTCGTAAATGCCAATGTACAGCATTATATGTCCTGGCATGTGGATGAGCGTGGCGTAGGGAACGGCTCTCTCGGCTATCGCGCCGAGGCGTTCATTTGCCTTTGTTCCGCCGAGTTTGACGCGCTCTCCGGCCTTGGCTTGGTCCCCTGAATTTCGCGGCAGCCAAACCCCGAAGACGGAAAAATAATCCCTCGTCATAGCCGAACAGTCCCTGAGGCCATTCGAGCCGCCCCATCCGTACCGCTCTCCCATGAGCTGATCTATTACTTCTGCGGCGTTTTGGGGGGTAAACGGAACGGGAAACGGGGCCGACGTTCCCCCTTCCAGCTTGACACGCTTCGCCATGACTCTGCCGTCCGTCCCCTTCTCTGGCAATAAGATCCCGCCGTTGTCGTGCGGCAGTATCGTTCCGAGCTTGATTGTAGAGAGGGGCTTTCCTTGAGAATCTTTGATAACGATATTATCCCTCACCACTACGACGTGAGGCGTAAGCTCCCACCGCTCCATAAAATCGCGGTCGACCAGGGCGATTTTGTTCGAGCGCACCCAACCGACGACGGTTCCCGTCGCTATGAAACACCATGATGAATCCGCCGACGTTCCGAAGACGGCTGCGGGTTCCCCGGGTTTTATGGTGGAGTTCTGCATCGAGTCCAGCTTGAGAAGCCCTCTGTCCCCCCTTGCCGATGCCTTGGAGGAAAAGAGGTGCGTCGATGTTGGCAGTATTCGAATGTCTGCGTCTGCCAACGCAACGCCCGGCCGCGGCATCGCCTTGGTGTCGATCTTTCCGTTTGCGAGTATTTTTTTCATCGACGCCTTGGGATATGGCTTCGCGTCCTCCGTGTAGTAGCTTTTTTTCGCGACAGCTTCATGGAAGTCGATTATCTTGTCCATCGAAAGCGCGAGGTACGACAGGTCCTCGTTGTGCCACGGGGCAAAGTGGCTCTCCAGATACTCACCGGCATAGGTCATCTGATCGTCGTGATTTACGATAGCGGCATCCGGATCTTCAGGCAGATAGGATGACGCGCTCTGTGGAAAACGATCGAGATCCGCAATGGACTGCGCTCCATGAACCTGAGACGCCATGAGACAAAGAAGAACGATCGGCCATACGGCAGAGCGGGAAAAATTTTTAAGGTTATGAAGACATTCCATGATTTGCTCTATCAAGTTTCACACCTCAACTCGAAATCATTATTTTATACAGCTTCACGTTCACGGGACACATTTATGCCCCATTGGACGCAACTTGGCGTCAGCGCTATACTCGGGCACAGCCTTCACCGAACGTTGCCGAGGTGGACGCGAGAGAGTTTTGTAATCGCATACGAACAAAATTTCTCCATCACGCGCACATCGGTTGGAGGGGCGCTATATCTGAACGCCGGAAAATATCTGGAGATATGAAGCGGAATGCGTCGGTCCATCCCGGCGATCCAGTCAACCATGCGGACAAAGTCTTCAATGGAGTCGCTTATGCCTGGAACCACCAGGTTCGTCAGCTCGATATGCACCCCTCCGCGCAGCAGCGATTCGACATTGGACATCACAGTGTCCAGGCAGCCGCCGATTCTCCTGTATGTCTCCGCGTTGAACGTCTTGACGTCGACGTTGGCGGCGCTTATTACTCTGGAGAAATCGGCGCATAACGAGGACGAGAAGATGCCGTTAGTGACAATCACCGAAGCTATCCCCGAATCGCTCAGCACAGGGGCGGCCGCCGTTATGTATTCCCCTTGAAGCGTCGGTTCGTTGTAGGTATAGGCAACCGACGAGAGACCGTTATCCTTCGTGATGGCCGCCAATGACTCGGGACCGATCTCCCTCAGCTCACTGGGCGCCGGACGTCTGATTGGGTGCGAAATCGAATGATTCTGACAGAAAGGGCATGTCATATTGCAGCCTGCGCTGCCCAGAGACATGATCCTTGAGCCAGGGTGCCAGTGATAAAGCGGTTTTTTCTCTATCGGGTCTATGGCCGTCGATATAAATCTGCCGAGATAAGGGGAGGAGAAACCATCCGACGAGGAAAAGAATCTTACGCCGCACATCCCGTTCCCGCCATCGGAAATGAGACAACCGTGAAAGCACATCTCACAGCGCGCACGCCCGCTGTCTTCCAGCTTCCACCAGCGCGGTTCCATCATGGCAGAAACCACATCCCGGCCGCCGCCTTATTTATACCTGTTCACCGAGAAACGGTCGATCGAGATACCGTCCAGGCCAAAGATGCCTGCCTTCCTCGATGCGATCTCAATCTGCATTTGTACGGTATCCACCCCGTCAAGGTCGGGAAGAAGGACGCCCCTCCTCATTCCCTTTGAAACTATGATTCCCCACTTGAGCGGGTCGAGATCGCCGACGCCAGAGACCCTCTCAGGTTTGCTCAGGACATCCACTGAGAGCACAACGCCGGACAACTCCGCCAGAGTCATCGGGGGAAACCTGGGATCCCTTGTCGAGGCGGATATCGCGTTGGCCATGATCTCCAAATCAATGGAGGGATGCTGGGGCTCGATTGTCCCTATGCATCCTCTGAGATCACCTGCCAGAGTCTTTATCGACACGAAACACGCCCTCCTGAGCTCCCAGAGGGATGCGTCCGGGTCGATGTCCCTCCCGGCTCTCAAGGGAGGTTCGCCTGACAGGTGACGCCGAACCGTCTCTGTCGCCAGAACGACATATGGATGGGAAACATTCGTCTCTTTTTTTTCATTCATCACGCTCGCTCCTTAGTCCACAAAGCATTGCAGTAACCGACTCCAAACGGTCCCTCATACGAGAGAACGTCCATCTTGCCACCTGCGCTCGAAACCAACCCCAGCATCGAGAGCACCGAGCGCATTCCGCACTCGCCCGCATCCGAAACTACACTTTCCGAAAGGCTGAGAATCGCCCCTGCGTCACACTTCCTGACGGACTCGACCACGGCTGCGTCGAATCTTTTGCCGTTGGGGCTGAAACCGGCGGGCGCCCCGGGCTTCAAACGGTGCGACAGATCACCGCTTGCCAGGAATCCCCATGAGCGGCCGTCGTCAAATGAGGCAAGCGCCTCTCCAAGCTTGTACGCTTCGGCCGCATCCAAGCCTATGGGGCTCGTCAGCAACACCGGAGGCAGACTGGCGTATGCCTTCCTCAGAAAATAAAGCGGAACCATAGACCCCTGGTCGCGGGTCAGATCTTTGGACTCGTATAAGGAGACGCGCACTCCGGCGGAGGACAGAAGCCCCGACAGGGGATCGACCGAGTCCAGAGGCGTCC
The DNA here is from genome assembly GCA_031290815.1 of Synergistaceae bacterium. Taxonomy (GTDB): domain Bacteria; phylum Synergistota; class Synergistia; order Synergistales; family Synergistaceae; genus JAIRWR01. The sequence continues at coordinate 4,249 of JAISLO010000099.1, forward strand.
GTACATCCAAGACGACGTGCGGCGCTCCGAATGGCGCAAAGCTGCCCCTGGCGGATTCAGTTTTGTTGATGGCAAGACAACCCGAAACGTATGGCTGGTGAGGGGAGAGGAGCAAAATGCAATCGGGATGGCCCATTCTTCCCAGCCTCTTTGTAAGTTCGTCGATGCCCGCGATGGTCTCCGAGGCATCCATCTCCCGCCCTCCGCCAACCTCCGGAACGATTATCGGAGGGTGCGGAGTCAACGCTGCCCAACTCCACGACATATCCTTCTCATCTCCATCCTTCGTTATTTTTGTTCTCGCCCTGGACAAACGTGACGAGTGACAGTTACGCCTGTACATCGCCCGAGATGATTATAACGCAACCGGCGACGCTGAGCGCACTTATTGCTTCCACTGTTGTCATAAAATGGACGCGATATGTTAAAGTATGCGGGTGATCGGGAGGGGAAGGCGATATATTGGAACACAATGAAAAAAACGCTGAAATTTTAGTTCTGACCGTAAACAGCGCCCGCAACCGGTATAATACAATCCATCCGGTTATAATCGCCGACGGCCGGGAGCGCGTGCTGATCGACTGCGGGTATCCTGGACAACTGGCCGACATTGAATCGGCGGCAGAGTCGTCCGGTGTCCCGCTCAGTGAGCTGACGGCTGTGATCATAACGCATCACGACCACGATCACTGCGGATCGCTCCGCGATATCCGCGAAAAGTACCCGAACATCCAGGTAATGGCGTCGGAGCTGGACGCCCCGCATATAGACGGAACAAAACGCTCTCTCAGGCTGGAATATGGTGAAGCAATCGGCATCGAGCCGGAGATACTCAGCAAAATAGCGTCCGCCGTCAAGCCGGCGCCGGTAGACATCCTGCTCCGAGACGGAGATGTATTGCCATTGTGCGGAGGGACCGAGATAATAGCGACTCCTGGACACATGCCGGGGCACATATCGGTATACGCAAGGCGGCACAGGACACTCATAACCGGCGACGCCCTCATCGCGACGGGCGACAGGCTGAGGATCGCAAATCCGCAGTACGCGATCGACGCGGCTTTGGCGAGAGCATCGGTCGAGAAGCTGGCGAAGTATGACATAGACACGTTCATCTGCTATCACGGCGGCGTCGTGAGGACTCGTCTGCCGCAATCGGGAGGATAGGGCGCGCGCTGTAATCGAAACGGTCTCAAAACGCGGTTCGATCCGCCGGCTTTTGCATGGATGGTTTTGGTGCGTATCCTCCGGCGTAAACCGCGTCAATCCGGTTTTTTCCTCCCAAGGAGCCCTCCGATCCAGAGGACCAGCTCGAAGAGGATGTAAAGCGGCACTCCCATGGCGATTTGCGATATCACATCCGGAGGGGTGCAGAGGGCCGAGAGGAAAAATATCAGGAGTATTATGTACGGCCTTGCCAGCGCGACTTGTTTGGGCGTGGTTATTCCAAGGGAGAAAGCGAGCAGCAGAAGCAGGGGTGTTTGCAGCAGAAGACCGGCGGCGGTCATAATGCCGGCGAGCAAAGCCAGATACTCCCTCAGCCCCCAGAGGGGCTGGACGGAGTCCGATGCCGCGAATGACAGGAAAAAACCCATTACGAGCGGAGAGAGAAGCCAATAAGACAACATGGCTCCCGTCACGAACAGGGTCGGAACTACGGTGAGCGCAGCCAGAGCGTACCTGCGCTCGGAGGCGCGCAGGGCGGGCCAGATGAAAAGCCCGGCCTGCAGCAGCATGAACGGCGATGACACGACCATGCCT
>JAISLO010000100.1 GCA_031290815.1 Synergistaceae bacterium
TTCCTGCCAGGGTGGAAAGACGCAATGGTTTGGAGGCGTTTCTGGGGAGCCTTCCGGGACACGGGTACGAAAATATCCGCAAGCCGATGATATCTAGCCTCAACTACGCCGACATCATCCCGTCAACCACCGACTGGACGGGGGAGGATTTCTGCCCCTCCGGTCATTTCCCGCCGAAAAGCCCGGTATTACTTCAGGCGGCGTCCCTGGGAAGCACGCCGTTCAGGTTGAATTTACACGACGGCGACGTGGGGCACACGCTTATTCTCGGCCCCACCGGTTCGGGAAAGTCCACTCTTCTCGCGCTCATAGCATCTCAGTTCGAACGGTACGAGGGGGCGAGAATCTTCGTGTTCGACAAGGGTTACAGCATGTTCCCGCTCGTGTCCTCCTGCGTGGACGCGGCGCATTACGACATAGGCGCGGAGGATTCCGCGCTGCGGTTCTGCCCACTCGCGTCGATAGACACGCCCACGGACAGGCTGGCCGCGCAAGAGTGGCTTGAAGCGGCGATTGTTTTAAGCAAAGGAAACCCGCCCGCGCCGGAAGAGCGGTCGTTGATATCCGACGCGCTGGAGACAATGGCGAGGACGACAACTGAACCTTCCATGCGGACGTTGACCAATTTCACCCACACGGTTCAGAGCGTGGATTTGCGGCAATATCTGGATTACTACACAGGCGACAATCCGGGAGGGTTATTGCTAGACGGGGAATCGAACGACATCAGCTACAGGAATTTCACCGTGTTCGAGTTGGACCATGTTTTTCAGCTGGACGAAAAGCTCGTCATGCCGATATTCCTGTTTCTGTTCCGGGAGATAGAAAAACGTTTGGATTCGACAGTGGAAACCAAATATAACCCGCCGTCCCTGATTATCATCGACGAGGCGTGGATGGCCCTTTCTCACGAGATGTTTCAGAGGAAGATAAAGGAATGGCTGCTGGTCTTGAGGAAGAAGAACTGCGCGGTCGTACTAGCCACACAGAATTTGTCGGATATAGTCAACTCTCCCATACGTCAAACCATACTCGACAGTTGTTTCACCCGGATACTGCTTCCGAATCCGAACGCCGTGAGCGATGACTTAAAAGAGCTCTACATGGGACATCTGGGGCTGAACCGGAAACAGGTGTCCCTCATAGCGGACGCGGAGATGAAGCGCCAATACTACTACGCCGCCCCGAACAGCGGAAATTACCGCCTGTTCGACCTGGGACTGGCGCCGGTGGCCATGTCGTTCGTGGGAGCATCCAACAAGGACGATTTGAAAACCATCCGGGAACTGCGGGCGCTTTATGGGGAAACATGGCCGTCGCACTGGCTGAAATACAGAACTCTCGCGGATTGGGGGAATTTGTGGCTTGAAAAGTACAACGAGAGCGGGACGAAGGAAGAAAAAATCTAAAAAGACAGGAGGCTGTTTATATGAGGGGAAGAAAAGGAACGATGTTCATTTGCCTGTGCGTTTCATTCTGTTTCGCCGCGAACGCCGCTCTCGCGGGCGGCGGGCTTGCGGGCGGGGCGACGGAGATAACTCAGCTATTGAACAACTCGGAACTCGTCGCGCAGGTCGCGCAACTCGCCGAGCAGATAACGAACCAGATAACGATGATCCAAGACCTGATCTACAACACGCTGACGATACCGGATCAGTTGTTCAGGGACGTGAAAGGCATCTACAGCAAGATAAAGGGGGTCATAGACACAACGAAAGGGCTCGCGTACAACCTCTCGAATCTGGATGAGGAATTGAAACGCAGGTTCAAAAGTTACACGGATTTGAGCGCTCTCTCTCAGGTTTCGGATTTTTCCTCGACGTACCGGGAGATAGTAAACACTCAGATGGAAACCGTGCGCTCGACGATGGAAGCGATTGGCGTCTCGATGGAAGAACTTGTCACGGACGACGCTTCCGCGCTCGAAGAACTGCAAAGCAAGGCAAGTTCGGCCAAAGGCAGAAACGAGCTGATACAAGCGACGAACCAGTTGCTCGGCTTTCTGGCCGAGGACGCGATGAAACTGCGCCAGCTACAGATGATGCAATCTCAGATGGCGGGCACGGCGTATGAAGCCGAACGCGCGAAAAGCGACCTGAGCGACAGACGGATAGAGGCTTTTTTCAAAAGGGGAGACGAAACGCCGGCGAACATCCCCGACGAAAGCCTCATAGACGGGATAGGGAATTGAGAATGACGAGAGGCGTAAACCAAAAGAAATTTGTGTCAGTCGCCGTTGTCCTTCTCTGTCTTTCGATGCCGCTCTGGATCGCGCCGCCCGCTCACGCGCAGCTCGCGACCACCGCTATGGCGGATCTCTATGTCTCCATCATGAACGCCTGCGACGGATGGCTGCAAAAGGCGGGCGAGATAGCTTTGCAACTGCTCGCGGTGACGGCGGTAATAGGATTCGCCATCGGGATCAAGGATTTAGTCCTCGCCGGAAACTTGACGATGGACGGCATAGTCGCGCTTCTTGTCCGCTACGCCTTCATCGTCGGGATGCTGACCTGGCTGCTCTCCGCGCCTCAGAGACTCGCCACGATTCCGGCATCGATAAAGAAGATGGGATCGGCGATATCGGGACAGGATATCAGCTTCGGAGGGCTGATGGATCTGTTCGGCAAGGTCACTACCCCATTGGTGGATTTCACCACGGGACTGGGATGGATGGACGTAGGGTTAATTATATGTATGACGTTCATCATATTCCTCATAAACTGCCTGTTCTTCATGATAGCAAGCACAGTGTTAGTCGTGGAGGTAGAGGCGGTGTTCATCCTTATAGGAGGACTCTTTACCGCCTCGTTCTTCGTGATCGGGTATTTTCGCGATTCGTTCTTCTCCTACGTAAAGGCGCTCGCCGCCGTCGGGGTCAAGATGCTCATGCTCTGCCTCTGCCTTGGGGTCATGAGGAACATCATGTCGGCGTGGCCGGATATGATCGTCACCCATCTCGAAAACGCCGAGAGCGTATTCTCCTTCCTCATGCCTATGGCCTGCGCGCTGCTGGGATTCTACATGCTGGCGAAAGCCGTTCCGCAGTTCGCCTCGTCCGTGATGACCGGTTCGGTCTCCGGTATGGACGGAGGAATGATGCGAGCGGCGGCCGCTGCGGGATACGGTCTCGGGATGACGGTAGTGAACACGAGCAGAATGGCCGCTCAGAACATGATAGGCGGCGCGTCCGTGGTATCCCAGGCGGCTCAGACTTACGCGTACACCTCCAAGGCGGCCCTCGACACGGGCTCGACTCAGGGCGAAGCGAAGAGGGCCGGGGCGTGGGAAGCGTTCAAGACCGTGATGACCGGCCCTCAAGCCGGAGGGCCGAGAGCGGCGGGAGATCGGATGTACGCGGATGCTCAGAAGACAAACCAGTACGCCGACGTCCGAAACGCCGGAGACTCTAACTCGCTCTCTTCCCCGAACGCAGCTCCCGCTCCGGCCTCTGATGGTTCCGCACCTGGCGGTTCCGTGGGTGGTTCCGACACAAGCGGTTCCGCCCCAAGAGGTTCCGGCACAGGCGGTTTCGTCCCTGGCGGTTCCAACACTGGTTCATCTGGGAATACGCTGGTAATCGCGTCAGGTTCCGGAAAAGTCGACGGCGAAAGGATTTCGAGCGCCGGGCCTTACGTCTCCCCATCGTCGCAGTCATCCGGTTTCGCTCCCTCCGTGAACGAGGGGAGAGTTGCGGAGATGAACAGGGAAAATCGGGCGAGCGCGAAAGAGGCAGTGGAAAGCTACGGCTCGTCCGAAACGGACGCCTGGGGTTCTTACGAATCCGAGAAAAGAAAAAACAGGGGAGAAGGGGCTAATGAGCGATGAAAAACGAAGTGGAAAGAGAAGCGCTCGAAAATCCGTTTTTCGTTGGGAGGACGGAGTACGCCGACAGGTACGGCCACCTGAGCAAAAACGCCGCGCAGTGGAGGCGTATTTCCTCCGCGCTGCTCATCTGCTGCGCCGTCTGCGTTGCCGCGGTTATTTACGCGGCTGACAGGATAACGGTTGTGCCGTATATCGTCCAGGTCGACGAACACGGATATGAGATAGCGGTCGAGCCCGTATCCGCTTCCAAGGCCGACGCGAGGCTCGTCATAGCTCACATAGCCCGTTACGTCTGGTCGCTCAAGACGGTGTTCAACGACCCGGAGGCGCAGATGTATCTCATGAATTTCGTGTATTCCTCTACTCCGGCGAACACCGTCGCGGAGAAGAAGTACCAGGAATACTACGCGGCAAACAACCCGGTGGCTATAGGCGAGAGCGAGACGATATCGGTGAGCGTCAGCAGCGTACTGTCCCTGAGCGAAGACACATGGCAGGCCGAGTGGACGGAAGAGAGGTATACCCTCGGTGGGGACAGGGTTTCGACGAAACATTTCCGGGGGATATTCACGACGGCTGTCGTCACGCCCGTTTCGATGAGCGAGATAATCCTGAATCCTTTGGGGATATTCGTGACGGATTTCAATTTTTCGGAAGTTTTATAAATAGAAAGAGGGGTAAAGGCTTATGGGAAACGGTTTACAGGTATTCGATTTCGAGGGCAAGCGGGGACGTTTTGTGATGGTTGACGGCGAACCGTGGTTTGTGGCGAAAGATGTAGCCGAAGCGCTCGGTTATGAGTGGAAAACGAATCTCATCTATAACGTTCCCGGTGAATGGAGGGGAACTAAACCGGTTAGTACCCCCGGAGGAACGCAGGATATGGCATGTCTTTCCGAACATGGCCTATATTTTTTCCTTGCGCGTTCGGACAAGCCGAAAGCGCTTCCGTTTCAGAAGAAGATAGCGGGCGAGATTCTCCCTTCCATCAGGAAACACGGCGCGTACATGACGCCGCGAAAGATCGCGGAAATTCTGACCGATCCCGACACGATCATCGGCCTGGCGCAGACTTTGAAAAGAGAAAGTGAAAAAACGTCGATCCTCACGGACAAAATTGACGCCGACCGCCCGAAGGTACTCTTCGCCGATTCGGTCTCCGCGAGCGCCGCGTCGATCTTGGTCGGCGAGCTGGCGAAACTTCTCCGGCAGAACGGCGTCGAGATGGGACAGAACCGCTGTTCGAGATACTCAGGGAAAAAGGATACCTCATGAAGCACGGAGACGGACGCAATATGCCGACGCAGCGCGCTATGGAACTCGGTCTGTTCGAGATAAAGGAGACGGTGATAAACCGCTCGGACGGCGGGGTTGACGTCAAGCGAACCACTAAAGTCACCGGGCCAGGTGTATTTCGTAAACAGGTTTTGCTCCAAAAGAAAGGATGTGGATTGAGATGATCGTGATGAACAAAAAATTTTATCTGGTATTCGCCGCGTTGACGGCGCTTTTTTCCGTGATGCCGATCAGCGTCGCCGAATGTTCCGTCCTATGGGAGAGCGTATCGGGCGATTTCAGGGAGGCCGTTTTGGAGAGCGAAAAGGAAGAGACGAACGTCGAACCCGTCTCCGCGGACGAGAGAATAGAGAGCGCGGAGATGGTGGAGATTGAGTACGACGGAAAGATGATATCCGTGGATATCCGCGATCTCATCCTCATGGCTGACGGGAACGGAGGGCAGAAGGTGGATATCGGAGACCCCTCCAAGTACGAAAAACAGCTCGAGAACGCGCCCCTTTACGGCGTCCGGACGGAGGATTCAGGGGCGTATCAAAACGTTTCGCAGGAGGGAGATGAATATTATGCAGACGGCGTCGGCGCCGGATTGGAAGCCGATCCAAACCTCGGGATAACGGAGCGCGAGTACGAGGAAGAACAGAGAGCACGCCGATGGGCGGAGGTATTCGAG
>JAISLO010000101.1 GCA_031290815.1 Synergistaceae bacterium
AGCCCGTCCGATATAGCCAGGTCGCGAACCGTTCGCTACGCCTTTCTGGACGGAACCACTACCTATGAGCAGACGAAATTATTTCTCGCGGGGGAATATGAGATAAGTTACGCCGATAACCACGGCATGGCTTACCAAATGCTGAAAAGCGGCGCAATAGACGCTTTTGTGGAAGAGGGCCCGTTCGAGGAGGCCCTTGACGATTACGGCGACGTGGCAGCGGAGGATATTCTGCCGCCTGTTTTCGTATCCGTTTCTCTGGCCGCTCGGAACCCTGAGCTCGCGCCTTTCATTTCCGTGACGGAGAAGGCGTTGAAAGGCGGGGCATCCCCGTATCTCGCGAAGCTCTACGCGCAGGGGAACAGGGACTTCGTGCGGAACAAGTTCTTAAAAGAGCTGACGCCGGAGGAAGAGGAGTACATTCAAGCTCACGGGGAGGGCGGATCGCCGGTCAAAATCGCCGTGGAGTATGACAACTACCCGGCCGCGTTTTACAACGAGAGGGAGAAAGCATGGCAGGGCTGCGCTCTGGATGTCCTCGCGGAGGTTGAAAAGCTGAGCGGGCTGCGTTTTGCCCAAGTACATAAGGATACGCTGCTCTGGTCGGATATGCTGCGTATGCTCGAAAACGGAGAGATAGCGCTCGTCAGCGAACTCATCAGGACGGACGACCGCGAGGGCATTTTCTTATGGCCGGACACTCCCTATATGACGGATCAGTACGCGCTCATCTCGCGCGCCGACACGCCCGATCTGACGATTGGCGAAGCGCTGTTCCGAAGGGTCGGCCTGTCTCGGGATACCGCCTATACCAAGCTCTTCCACAAGTGGTTTCCGGGACATTCGGACACGATAGAATACATCGACACCCTGGAAGCTCTGGACGCCCTGGAACGGGGCGATGTCGACCTCGTCATGGGCACGAGGAACCAGCTTCTGAACCTCACCAACTACATGGAAAAACCGGATTTCAAGACCAACATCCTGTTCGATCAGACGTATGAATCATCCTTCGGGGTGAACAAGAACGAGGCCGTTTTATGCTCCATCCTGAGCAAGAGCCTGCGCCTCGTAGACGCGGAATCCATAGGGAACCGCTGGAAGAACCGCATGTTCGACTACAACGCCGTGATAGCCCGCGCGCGAACACCCTGGTTGGTGGGAGTGTCCGTTTTGATGCTGTTCATCGCGCTTCTCCTTCTGGTCTTGTTTTTCAAAACGCGGCAGATCGGAAAGAGATTGGAATTGACCGTGCGCGAACGGACGAGAGAACTCGAAATACAGACGGACGCGGCGCGGGCGGCATCCGAGGCCAAGAGCAACTTCCTCGCCAGCATGAGCCACGAGATACGCACCCCCATGAACGCGATCAGCGGCATGTCGGAGCTGCTTCTGCGGCGGGAACTCGACGACGAGTCGAGGGGATACGTCAGGGACATCAGGCAGGCGTCGTCAAACCTCATGTCGATAATCAACGACCTGCTCGACTTCTCCAAGATCGAGGCGGGCCGCCTCGATCTCGTCCCCGTCACCTATTACCTCTCCTCCCTGATCAACGATGTGGTGAACATCGTCCGTATGCGGATCGCGGAAAAACCACTGCGATTTTACACCAACATCGACGCCTCCATCCCCAATATGCTAACCGGCGACGAGGTGCGCATCCGGCAGATACTCCTCAACATGCTGAGCAACGCGGCGAAGTACACTGAGAAGGGATTTATCAGCGTGACCATCACCCAGGACGCGAGAGACGACAGCACGGTGACTCTGCGGATAGCAGTGGCCGATTCCGGAGTCGGGATAAAGCCGGAGGACCTGCGGAAACTCTTCAGCGAATTTGTCCAGGTGGACATAAAGCGGAACCGAGGCGTCGAGGGGACGGGCCTGGGACTCGCCATCACCAAACGGCTCTGCGAGGCCATGGGAGGAGACGTCTCCGTGGAGAGCGAATACGGTCACGGCAGCGTCTTCACCGCGCTCATCCCGCAGAAAATCGCGCAGGATACGCCATTCGCGGCGGTGGAGGACGCGTCCCGGAAGAAAACGCTGATCTATGAGGGACGGGTGGTCTACGCCAAGTCGGTGGCGTGGTCCCTGGAAAACATGAGAGTCCCCTTCCGGCTTGTGACGTCCATAGAGGACTTTGAACAGGCGCTGAGGGAGGATGAGTGGTACTTTGTATTCTCCGGCTACGGCCTATATGACAGGATCAAACCCGTGATGGACAGGCTGGAGCGTGAGAGGCCCGACGGAAAGCGGCCGCCCCTGGCGCTGATGATCGAATGGGGAACCGAGGCCTATGTTCCCGGCGTGCGCTTCGTGTCCCTGCCGGTGCAGGCCCTGTCGATCTCCGACGTCTTGAACGGCGCGCCGGACCGCAGGAACTACGGGGAGGGCGCGGAGTTCAGCGGAACGCGGTTTACCGTACCTGAAGCGCGGCTTTTGGTGGTGGACGACATAGCTACGAACCTGAAGGTCGCGGAGGGGCTCATCGCCCCGTACAAGGCCCGGGTGGACACCTGCTTGAGCGGCGC
>JAISLO010000102.1 GCA_031290815.1 Synergistaceae bacterium
CATTGCTTCCTGGCGCGTTTATTCCATTCGTCATCTCCGATTTTGAGAATTCGGCATTTATGCCAACGGTCTTGCTCACGCTTATCAATGCGCTGGCATAGGAGTTCGCCAGTGTGGAAAGTATAGCAGCCGGACCCGAGGACATTTTACATCCTCCCCTTCCTCAGTCAGTTTTCGCATGAACACCCAACAGTGCGCGACACGAAACACATTATATTTTATCATCAACCCATTAAAAAATAGAGAAAGATGTTTCAATTTCACCAGGGGCAAACGCATTGCCTCGCGTTGAAATCCTGGGATTCTGCCCCAGACCCTATTTCAATGAGAACAAAGCGGGCCGTACGCTTGCGTGTGCGGAGTCACCGGAAGGACATCCTATCCCAGATAAACTGGAAAAGTAGCCTTCTAACTTTTCGTGCCAAATTTGGCATGAAAACTTTTGCTAAGTATCTAAACGCCGCCGCCGGATGCCCTTATCAAAATAGCCCAAGCCGCCATGTCGTCTATGGGGCGGGGCGGCACGCGGAGCTGCGTCGGCACCAGACGCCACAGTCCCCTCGGCGGGTGGAGCCTCCAATACAGCGATCGCCCCTCCAGCGTCGTCAGACGCTCGTCCACGACCTCGAAGGTCACTCCGCGCTCCTCTAATTCTTCCGCAAAGGCGCGGAATCCGGTCCCGTTTCCCAAGAAAATTTCGCTTATCCCCAAGCGCTCCGCCGGTTCACCTTCCTGCCGCAGATGAGCTATGCCGCTGAAATCACCGAGAACGAGACAGATCACCACCTCCTTAAGCATCGAAATCGGAGCGATGGCGGAGAACACGAGCGAGCTTCTGTTTCCGACAGCGATCCCGAACTTCTCGCGCCCAGGATCCAGCCCGCAGGACAGCGATTCATCCGCGCCGTGCCGGGCGTGGGCTTCAGAGGTCTCCAACGGTCGTCGCCCACCTCGGGTACATCCACATCCACTGTCCCGGAGTCTCCCTGATCCACCCGGATATAATGTCGTTGCACCTGTCGGCGGCATACTGCGGATCGTCTCCGAATGGGCTTCCGTCTGGCCCGGCGAGGGCTGGGTATATTCTCATGGACATGCCGACGCCGTCCGCGTTCCTGGTGACGCACACCGGAACGACGGCGCAGCCGAGCTTTTTCGCCAGCTTTATCGGCCCGGCAGGAGTGCTTGCCGGAAACCCGAGGAAGGGTGAGACGATGCCGGACTCCCTCGCGTCCTGATCGAGCAGGATGGCGAGGATCTCGTTCTTCCTGAGGCATCCGACGGCCGCGCGCAGATCCAGTCCCTTTCCTAGCGTCTTCACCCCGCACGATATCCTGATCTTGGCGATCGCGTCGGTCATGCGCCAGTCCCTCTGTTCAGCCCCTATTGCGTTCATGGGAAATCCGAGATTCGCCACAGCCGCCGCCCCGTACTCCCAGCAGCCTATGTGCGCCGAGAGGAGAATGACGCCGCGTCCGCGATCCAGGGCCGAGACGATGTTCTCCTCTCCCGTGACTGTCACGATTTCATCGATTCTGCGGTACTCCTTGGGCAGTCTGAAAAACTCGGTGAGCGCCATGCCGAAATGTCCGTAAGCGTCGGAGACTATTTTCGCCGCCTCCAGCCCGCTCACACCAAGGACCTTGGCGCATCTCGAACGGGCCCGCCCGGCCCTGGCGCCGGAGAGCCGGCAAACCGTTCTCCCAAGAGCCCTCCCCAGCGAAACCGCCGCCGAATGCGGCAGGGAGAGGCACAGCCTCCTATACGCGCACAGCGCGGCCCATATGACTGGTTGTTCTCTCATGCCGCGGCCCCGCCGCCGGAATGCTTCGAGTCCATCGGAGCGGCCGCGTCACATTTTGACATCGAGAGCCGATTCCAGAGCCCATATTACCTTGCGCAGCACTTCGATCCGCGCGAACAGTTTATCCTTCGCGTTCACTATCGTCCAGGGAGCGTGGAGTGTGCTCGTCCGCAGCAGCATCTCCTCGGCCGCGGTCTTGTACATCGGCCACTTCTCGCGGTTGCGCCAGTCCTCGTCGGTGATCTTCCAGTTCTTGTCAGGGTTCCTCTGACGCTCCGTGAACCTGGCCAGCTGTTCATCGGCATCTATCCTCAGCCAGAACTTGACGATTATCGTTCCGTACCTGCTCCACTGATCCTCCATCTCGTTTATCTCCGCATACGCCCTTCGCCACTCGGGCTCACTGCAAAAACCCTCGACCCGCTCGACAAGGACCCTGCCATACCAGCTCCTGTCGTAGATGCCTATGTGCCCCGCCTTTGGAAACGTGGTCCAGAACCTCCAGAGATAGTGATGAGCCCTCTCCCAGTCGTTGGGCGCCGCAGTTGGGGCCACCTGATAACCTCTCGGGTCGAGTCTCTGCGTGAGGCGCTTGATGCACCCGCCCTTGCCGGACGCATCCTGCCCTTCGAAGACTATGACCATCGGCATTCGGATCTTGTACAGTTCATATTGGAGCTCGCGCAGTTTGTTCTGGAGCTTGGGCATTTCCTTGTCATACTCGCCGCGCTCCATGCCGCGGCCCGAGTCGAGTCCGCTCGGCGCCGGCTGATCGAATGCCGTTTGCGCGACATCGTCCGCATATTCGGCCCCACTCCGAGCGAGACCCTGGGACTTGATCTCCGGTTCGGACCCTACGTGCCCGAGTTTTTCGAGCCCTGCCTCCATGCTCTTCACGACGGTCGTCAGAATCTTGACGACGGCGTACCTTTTGTCGTGCGCCTCTATCAGCGTCCACGGCGCGTTGGCGCTGTCGGTGCGCTGGATTGCCTCATCGAGCCTCCTCGCGTGTTCGTTGTAGTTGTCGTTCTCCCGCCACTCCCTCTCCGAGACCCTCCACGTGGATGATTCGTCCATGTCCATCTTTTTCAGGCGTTTTTTCTGTTCCTTCCTGCTTATGTGGAGGAAGAACTTTATTATCACATACCCGTCATACGAGAGCTGGCGTTCGAACGACGTGATGTCGCCGCATGTCAGAGCCGGATCCGCGTCGTCGAACAGGAGCCTGTACCAGCTTCTGCTGAATACGCCGATCGTTCCCCTGGCCGGGGTCATCTCCCAAAAACGGCGCATTGACGGCCAGAGTTCGGTCTGAGGTTCTTCCTTCCTCGAATGCACGTAATGAACCCGAAATCCGCGGGGATCGAGCGGACTTATCAGCTCGTTTATGAGCGTCCCCTTGCCCGATGCCTCCCAGCCCTCGAACACTATTATGACCGGCATGTTTGCCCTGCGCGCCCTCCTCTGCAAGTCCCCCATCCGTTCACGGAGCGGCGGCGCGATCCTCTTATACTCATCTCTGTCCAATCTGCGCGAAAGGTCCGTCATCTCCAGCACTGGACTCACTCCCTTCAGGAAAAAAACTGCGTCCGAGCCGTTTTTTGATTATATACCCTACTTCTCCTCCTCGGCACGCTCATCTGCAAGATCGTTGAAATAAAGAAATGAATCTGTTATAATTTCCTAACATTAAAGGGATCCGCCCCTCCATTGGAAGAATCAAAATCTTCGTCGCATTGCCTCCTCGCAAAAAACGTTTATCCTCGAGCGTTCATCCATACATCACCTCTCCGTTATGACAAAAACATTGCGCCAAGGGAAAAATACGCAGGCGACAAATTGCGCTCGATATCAATCTGGAATTATCGCCGCTGCAGCAGTGCGGCGGTGTGAAAATCACTGACGAGGAGGAGTTTTCTTGAACGGCTCGGACGGCAAAAGAATAATATACCTGGACCCGTGCTCCGGCATATCCGGAGACATGTTTCTTGGCGCGATGATCGACATCTTGAATAAGATCGACCCTGGTTTCGACATCTCGCGGCAGCTTGGAAAGATATCCATCGGCGATTACGAGACGACCGTGACCCGAGGCGTGCGGAGCGGCGTATCAGGGCTGAAATTCGACGTTCACGCGCACGATCACCATCATCACAGACACCTGTCCGATATCAGGGAGATACTCAGGACAAGCGACATCTCCGAGGACGTCCGAGAGAAGTCCATAGACGCCTTCACGATGCTGGCCAACGCCGAGGCTCGCGTCCACTCATCCACCGCCGAGGAAATTCACTTCCACGAGGTCGGGGCCGTGGACTCGATAATCGACATCACGGGAGCAATGCTCGCAATGGAGCGAATGGGCTGGCCGAGAGTGCTCTCGTCCCCCGTCAACGTCGGTTCAGGCACCGTAAAGTGCGCGCATGGGATCCTGCCGGTACCAGCGCCGGCGACCGCCGAACTCCTGCACGGCCTCAAGATTTTCTCCGCAGGCGAACCCATGGAGCGCACGACGCCGACCGGCGCGCTGCTGCTGCAAATGCTCGCGGGCAAGGACGGTTTCCGGGACATCCCCGAGGGACGGGTGATATGCAGCGGAACCGGCTTGGGTGAACGCGACACCGCAGGGCTGCCGAACGCCCTCAGGGCCATTTTGATCGAGCCGGACGCGCCAGACGCACCAGATAAGGCATCGGCACGTTTCGAACGCGATGAACCGCTTCTGATCGAAACCAATATCGACGACATGAACCCCCAGGACTTCCCAATGGTCGAGGAGAGGCTGTTCGCGGATGGCGCTCTCGACGTCTGGAGGGAGGCGATCCTGATGAAGAAGAGCAGGCAGGCCGTAAAACTCTGCTGTCTGGCAAGGCCGGACGACGCCGAAAAAATTGCGGAGAGGATAATGCGCGAGACGACGACCCTGGGCGTCCGAATAACGAAAACACGAAGGATCATGCTCGAACGAAGGTCCGAAGAGGCCGCGACCTCGCTGGGAAATATATGGGTCAAGAGCGCTGTGCTGGACGGAGAGACGATTCGGACGATCCCGGAATATGAAGGAATCGCCGCCATCGCCAGGAAGCTGAACATTCCTCCGTCCGAAGCGCGACGGATTGTGGAGGAGGATATCGGCGGGAGGAAACGAGCCGGATAAAAATGGCTGGGAAATTTTCGATTTTTTTTCATTGACCACTTGATTTAGCTAATTCATAGTGATATTCTGCTTAGGTTAGATGATGATTCAATTTATGCTAACATGTATGGTCAATAAGCGTTAAAAACATCTATCTTTCCCACTTATCTGCAAGGAGGCTGTTGTGAGTATGAAGGTACGTGACGAATTTTCAACATCCGCAGCAAGGTTTGAGGAAAAACATCCGCGCATAAGGGACATATTTGGCTCCCTCGTCTTCGACAAACGGGCGATGAGGGAGCACCTCCCCAAAAAGGTCTTCGAGAACCTTGAGGATGCGATGGCTGGGCGCAAGCAGTTGGACCCCTCCGACGCCGACATCATAGCCATGGCTATGAGGGACTGGGCCATCGCGAAGGGAGCGACTCACTGGGCTCACTGGTTCCACCCGCTGACAGAGATAACAGCCGAAAAGCACATGGGATTCACCACTCCGCTGGAGGACGGCTCGCCGCTCGAAATATTCAAGGGCAGCGATCTGATGCAGGGAGAGCCCGACGCGTCGTCATTCCCCTCGGCAGGGAGGCGCTCGACCTTCGAGGCCAGGGGATACAGCGCATGGGACACCAGCAGCTCGGCGTTCATCGTAAAGAGCGAGAAGGGCGGCACGCTTTGCATCCCATCGGTGTTCCTGTCCTACGACGGAACGCCTCTCGACCTCAAGACCGGCCTCCTGCGCTCCCTCAGCTCGATAGAGAGCCATTCGATGAAACTTCTGCGGCTCTTCGGACAGCGAGGAATCCGCTATGTCCGACTCACAGTCGGGGCGGAGCAGGAGTTCTTTCTCCTCGACAGGCCGAGGGCACAGCAGAGGCCTGACATACGCTTCTGCGGAAGGACGATTCTCGGGGCCCAGCCAGCGAAGGATCAGAGGCTCGACCACCACTACTTCGGCGCCATACCCACCAGGGTTCTTTCCTATATGGAGGACGTGGAGAGGGACCTCGCCAAGATAGGCATATCGCTCGCGACACGGCACAACGAGGTGGCCCGCTGTCAATTCGAGTTCGCCCCGCTTTACGCCGAGGCCAACATAGCGTGCGACCAGAACCAGGTCATAATGGAGACGATGAGGAAGCGGGCCCGTGAACATGAGTTGCGCCTGCTCTTCCACGA
>JAISLO010000103.1 GCA_031290815.1 Synergistaceae bacterium
ACACCTCGCCATCGGGACTCTCTCCGAGGAAGACTGCGTCGGCCAGATCGTATCGCCTCCCGAGCGAATTTTCAACGAAACCTTTGTCAGCCGGTTGATCAGGCCACTGATAGTCGCGAGGGTGAAAAGGAGTCGCCGCCGCCGCCATGACGTACGCATCGCCGTAAGACGTTATGTAAGTCACCACGGACCTCTCTCTCATCGAACCTTTATGGAACGTTGCCTTAAAAGACCCGAGCGACAGATCGGACATATTTAAATCACCTCTAATTATACATAAAACTCACATTTACTGTAGCCGAAGTATATCAGATAATAATCAGCATTGTCTCCGTATTGTTAGTTTAGCTTTTCAATTAATTATTTAATTAACTTACTATTTTCAGGAGGAGTGATGATGTTGTCGTTAATATTGGGGGAATCGAGGGAAAAGAGTGGCTACAATCGATCTATGGCTGGGTTTTCGATAGTAGAGGCCCTTATGTCGTCGATGCTGCTGGCCACAGTGATGGCCGGTCTGCTCACACTCGCCGACTTGACTTTTACGATAGAGGACCTGGAACGGAAGAAGAGGGAGGAACTGGTGAACATGTCTTCCGTAGCCGCCGAGATAAATTCGGGGGTCCTCTCGGGGGATTTCGGCCCTTTCCTCGGTATTTCTGGCATCGTGAGAAGAGAGCCGGGATCGTACGGGCTAGCGTCGTACGGTGTTTCCGTCTGGGGCGAGTCGCAGAGTAGTGAGATGAGCTGGAGGATGTCGCTCATAAGGGGCGGATTATGAGACGGCGCGGTTTCTTCATGCCCTTCGTGGCGATGTTCGCCATGATGACGCTGGTCATAACGGCCTTCCTGGCGGAACGTGCGACGGACGGGATTGCGCTCGACGAAAAGTCGTTTGCAGGCGCTCGATCCGGAATCACGGCGATGATGGGGCTCAAATTCGCCGAGGACTGGCTGATCGAGAAACTTTCCGCCGGCGTGGTCCCATCAGGTATGACCGTCATGACGTCGAGCGAGGATGCCGGAGGCGCGAGCCTGGAACTGGCGGACTTCTTGGATAGGTCGGATGTTGAGCTGCGAATTTCGGCTGCCGCGGATTCCCCTGCCGACTCGTCCTTCAAGAAATCCTTTATACCGTACATTCCTCCCGAGGTCACTGACGAGGGCGTTTTGAGGTACTACCTGCTCAGAAGCGCGGCAGAGGTGGAGGGGCGGAATATTTTGACGGAGGAGGAGGAACTGCTCTGCGTCCTCATGAATCACACCGGAACGCTCTCCCAAGTGACGAGGCTGTTCCACAAATCCAGATCCGAGAGGAAGAAATGATGTGCTTATATTCACAGAGGTGTATACTACTGTAACAAACAAAATAGGGCAGAACTGATCAATCATCAAATCTGACAAACGAGGGGTGTTGTCAAAATGGAGAGGGTACTCGTAAACGGAATATGGCAGTTCAAGTTCGACATGCTCCAAGCGGCGGCTCTTGGCGCGATCATGTATTATTTCGGCGTCTGGATGAGGTCCAAGATACCGGCTCTCGTGAAATACTGCATCCCTGCCCCGGCAGTCGGAGGCCTCACCGTAGCCGTGATAACGGCGGTACTCCAGGCCAGGGGCATAGCGAGTTTCGCCTTCGACGGCACACTGCAGACTGTTTTTATGATCTGCTTTTTTTGTACTGTCGGCATGAACGCGAGCTACAAACTGGTCTTGAGGGGCGGCATCATGGTCGTGGCGTTCTGGGCCGTGTCCACGTTAGTGTCGGTCCTGCAGAACGCGGCAGGGATTCCGATATCGATCGGTTTTGGCCTGAACCCGCTTATGGGAATAATCGGCGGCTCCATCCCCATGATCGGCGGCCTTGGCACCGCGGGGGCGTTCGGCGCTCTGTTCGAGGATGAATACGGCGTAGCGGGAGCCTTGAGCGCGGCCATCGCATGCGCGACATTCGGGATGGTAGCGGGTTCCGTCGTCGGCGGGCCGACAGGAGAGTGGATAATAAAAAGCCACAAAATATCTGTCCCGGGAAAGGCGGCGAAATCCTCCCCCTCTGATATCGTCCAGAACGAAGACGCCGTGCTCGAAGAGGTGGGAGAGTTCGCGCGGAACGCCGAATCTGAGGAGCGGAACGCGGAGGACGAGGGCGAACATAAGGTATCGGGTCCTCATCTCATGCAGAACCTATCCTGGATTCTCGTAGCCGCCGGATGCGGCTCGGCGGTGAGCTATTATCTCAAAAGGGCCGGCATCACGCTTCCTCCTTACATAGGCGCTATGATCGTCGCCATAGCCGTGCGCAACGCTGGAGACAAGACGGAATGGTTCGAGATCGACTCCAAATGCATTGGGATGATCGGCGATATATCGCTTGGACTTTATATCACCATGGCCATCAACTCGCTTCAGCTATGGCAGCTCACGAACCTGGCCCTGCCGCTCGTGATAATGATGACGGCTCAGATCATCCTCATCGTGCTCATAGCGTATTTTCTGGTCTTCATGCTTTTCGGCAGGAACTACGACTCGGCGGTCATGGCGAGCGGGCTGGTCGGTTTCGGCCTCGGGGCGACTCCGAACGCCCTGGTCTGCATGCAGGCCATCACGAACAAGCATGGCCCCTCGGAGAGGGCCTTCTTTGTCGTTCCGATAGTGGGCGCGTTTCTGGTGGATATCTCAAACGCCACGGTCATCTCGATAATGTCAGGCTTTTTCAGATAACGGGACGAGGTGAGAGAAATGCGGAAGAACATCGTCATTCAGGGGGCGTTGATAGCTGGGATAATCCTGCTCGCTGGTTATCAATTTTTGGGAAACAGGAACGCCGAGCCAGTCAGGATAAGGATAGCTACCGGCGGAGAGTCGGGCGTTTATTACGCTTATGGAAACGCGCTTGCTGAAATATTGGAGAAGAGGCTCAACGTACAGGTCACCGCGCTTCAGAGCGGAGGCTCGGTCGATAACATCCATCTTTTGAAAAACGGCAGGGCCGAGATTGCCTTTGTGCAGAACGACATAATGACATACGCCTATAACGGAACGAATCTTTTCTCGGCGGAGGGCCGGTTCGAGGATCTTTCGGCGATCGCCGGCCTCTACCCCGAGACGTGCCAAATAGTCGCGAGGAGTGAAATCGGCGGGATCCTCGATCTGAGGGGCAAGCGCGTCTCCGTCGGAGACGAGGGGAGCGGAACGGAGCTGAACGCGCTCCAGATCCTCGGCGCATACGGGATTTCCTATGCCGATATCGACGTCGATCATCTGAGCTTCGGCGCTTCCGTGGAGGCGTTTAAAGACGGCAGGATAGACGCGTTTTTCTGTACGGCCGGCGTTCCGACTCCGGCGATAAGCGAGCTTGCGGCTAAAGGTGGGGCTCGCCTCCTGAGCGTTGGAGACGCCCATGCGCGTTCGCTCATCTCCCAGTATCCGTTCTACACCCAGCATATCGTTCCGGGCGGCGTTTATCCCGGCGTAGACGAGGCGCCGACTGTGGCGGTCAGGGCAGTGCTGGCCACAAACGGCAGGCTAGGCGACGAGTTAGTGTCAGAGATAGTGAAGATTCTCTTCGATAGCCGCGACGAGATCGCCAAATCCCTGCCCGAGGCAGGCGATCTGAATCGCGGCGGGGCTGCGGAGGGCATCACGATACCCCTGCACCCCGAGGCTGAGAAGTACCTCTTCGGAAGTTAAGCCTCGCGAGGCTCGCGCGCCTTCAACGAGATTCGACGAGCTATGTCCCGTTCGTCTCAATCGTGCGGCGCATACTCCGCTTTTTGCGATATACTTGACGCGAGGGCGGCATTTTGACTTGAGCGAAGAGAAGGGGGCAAATCTCTTGAGACGAGCGCGCAAATTTCTCTCGGCTGTTGCGTCGCCATTATGAGCGGCGCTGGGATTCCGCTCGAAGTCTCAGGCGTTTCGTTGTCGCTGGATGGGAGAAATATCCTGAGCGACGTCGCGTTTTCCGTTGGGAGCGGCGATTTTATCTGTATGGTTGGCAGAAACGGCGCTGGCAAGAGCAGTATTTTTAAATGTGTCGTGGGCATATACAAAAACTTTTCCGGCGTGATCGAAATAGGCGGCGCTCGGTCGTCCGAGTTCAGCGACAGGAACAGGGCAAAGCTGGTCGCGTATGTGCCGCAGAGCGCGTCGCTGGATGTTCCGTACACGGTCCGCGAGTTCATGGAAATGGCCCGCTATCCGTGGCGGGGAGTTTCGACCGCGGCTGAGGATGCCAGGTATATATCGGAGGCTCTCATGATGACGGGCGCTATAGACGTCGCGGAGCGAAGGATGAACACGCTGTCCGGCGGAGAACGCCAGAAGGTGATGATAGCGTCAGCCGTCGCCCAGAATACCGGAATCATCGTCCTGGATGAGCCGACCAGCTACCTCGATTACGAACACCAGGCGGAGGCTGCGGAGGTAATGGCCAGGGTAAACTCTGAGCGAGGGGTGACTCTGCTCGCCGTCACTCATGACATCAATCTGGCGATGAGAGTCTCTCGCAGGATAATAGCTCTTGCGGACGGGCGTGTTTTCTGGAACGGTCCGCCCAGCGGGATTCTCGAGGATGGACTGCTCCAATCCATATACGGCGTCCCGTTCGAGAGTTACTTCCCTCGCTCCGGAGGAGATTGGGATTATCCGCTGTTGGCGCCGGTAATGCCCGGGGGCTGTCAGAGCAGAGCATGAGGAGACGCCGTGCGTTCGTATTTTTCGCGATATCGGTGTTAGTCCTGTTTTTATGCCCCTGGCTCGGCGCGAGTCCGATCTCACCGTCCGACGCGTTGAACTCGTCCGGGCTGGAGTCGAAGATCTTCTGGCAGATCCGGATGCCGAGGGTGATATTCGCGTGGTGCGCCGGCGCGACGTTTGGAGTGTGCGGCATGGTGTTCCAGGCGATCTTCCGCAACCCCCTGGCGGAGCCGTCCATCCTTGGGGTATCGGCAGGCGCGGCGCTCGGCGCGGCGGCTGCCATCCGCTTTGGCTTTGGGACGAGTTTTCTCGGCGCTGCGCTGCCGGTGAGCGCTTTCGCCGGTTCAATGCTCTCCATAGCAATAATATCAGCGCTGTCCCGCATGGTGAAGGGGACGAAGGACGCGACGCTGCTGCTTGCGGGAGTGGCCATAAGCTCTCTGTTCTCCAGCCTGATAATGGTCTTCCAATACACTGGAGGCGCGGCAGAGACGCACAGCCTAATCTCGTGGACAATGGGCGGGATCTCGGCCGTCGGCATGAATGATGGACTGCGAGCCCTTCCGTCAGTTATAATTTCACTCGCGCTTGCGATATTCTTCTCGGGCGAGCTCGATCTCATGATGTTTGGGGACGAGATAGCGACTACCAGAGGGGTTTCCATAGACCGGACCAGAAGGCTGCTCTTCGCGGGGGTATCGCTGTCGATAGCGATAGTGGTGGCAAACTGCGGTCCCATAGCGTTTTTGGGCCTTATAGCGCCTCACGCGGCCAGGAGCGCCGCTGGGTACAGGCACAAGAACCTCTCTATTATGACCGCTGCGATAGGAGGCTCGGCTCTGGTCCTCTGCGATACGGCGGCGAGGACGCTTTTGGCCCCCGCTGACATACCGGTTGGCATAATAGTTTCGTTCCTCGGCGCGCCTTTTTTCCTATGGCTCCTCTTCAAACGATAGGGAAAAATTATATGATTCAAGGCTGATTAAAACGCCGGAGGCTTGATTTGTTTCGCTTCATAGATTGTTGACCGCCTGCTTGAAATCGAGCCGGCGTAAGACTGAAAAAAAAATAAGAAGGTGATCTGTTATGAGGGAGTACAACTACGGCAAGATCGCGGATCTCGAAACTCTCGACGCTTCAGCGCTGGCGCCGAACGTGACAAAGCGCAACATCTTCGGGCCGGATGCGTTCTGGGATGACTACGTAATGAGGCACTTCGTGCTTCCGGAGGGCGCC
>JAISLO010000104.1 GCA_031290815.1 Synergistaceae bacterium
TCGCCAATCTGAAGGACATCAAGGTCACGAGCGGCATCCTTACCATGGACCCGAGCAACCACAACCCGCTCAACAAACCGGCTGTCATCCAGAAAGTCGACACGGAGAAGAAGGAATTTACGTTCGTGGAAAAATACCAGGGCCAGTGAGTCCGGTTTTTCAGGGAGGGATGCCGTAGGTGTTTTTGCAGACTCTCGTGACCGGCCTGTCCATCGGAGGGATATATTCCCTGATGGCGGTCGGTTACTCCCTGATTTTCAGCATACTGTCCTTCAGCAATTTCGCGCACGGAGCAGTCATTATGCTCGGCGCATATATGGGCATGGCGCTCGCGACCAAGGCAAACCTGGGGCTCGGTCTCGTCGTGGCCGGCAGCGTGGTGGGCGCGGGCATCCTGTCGGTCTGCAACGAAAGGGTGGCATATGCCGTCCTGAGGCGCAGGCGTGCCCCCTCCCTCTACCTCATGATAAGCGCGATGGGGTGCTCCATGTTCCTCGAAAACATGGTATACGCTACGATAGGCGCCAGATTTTACTCCTTCCCCGAGTTCTTCAAGCGCCAGGTCATACAGGTCGGCGGCAGTTCGCTGAGCCTGCTCGACCTCTTCGCGTTCATCATCTCCATGAGCGCTATAGCGGCGCTGCACATCTTCATCACGCGCACAAAGACCGGTATAGCGATAAGGGCTGGCGTCAACGACATGACGATGTGCTCACTCATGGGCGTCAACACCGACAGGCTCATCTCCATAGTATTCTTCCTGGCCGGAGCGTTCGCTGGAGTGGCTGGCGTATTCCTCGGCATAAAATATCTCGTGTACCCCACGATGGGATGGGTCACGAACAAGGCCTATATAGCGGCGGTCATTGGAGGACTCGGCAGTCTGCCCGGAGCTATGATCGGAGGGATAATATTGGGCGTTTTGGAGACATTGGTTTCGACTTATGTCTCCAGCATCATGAGGGACGTGTTCAGCTTCTCTGTCCTCATAGCGCTTCTCATCTGTCTGCCGAACGGACTCCTGGGTGCCGACACCGAGGAGAAGGTATAACGGATGGATTATTACCTCAACATCGTTCTGCTGGCGTTCATCAACATGATAGCCGTCCTCGGCGTGGCCGTGTTCACCGGTTTCACCGGGCTGTTCTCCCTGGGGCACGCCGCTTTTATCGGCATAGGGGCTTATACGTCGGGGGCACTCACATATCATTGGAACGTTCCGTTCATCCTGGCCATACTGGCGGGCATGGCAGCGGCGGGATTGTCGAGCCTCGTAATAGGCGTACCGACCTTGAGGGCCAAACTCCGCAGCGACTATTTCGCCATAGCGATACTCGGATTCGGCGAAGCCCTGAGGGTCTGTTTCGAAAACCTCTCCATAACCAACGGCGCTCGCGGACTGTCACTGGACGAACTCAGCGGCCCGGTCTGGGTGAGCGGAGCGCTCGTGATATGTGTCTTCTTGACGCGCAACCTGCTGAAATCAAGATTCGGAACGATGTTCATGTCCATACGGGAGGACCCGGTCGCGGCGGAGATGGCCGGTATAAACCTGTTCAGGACCCGCCTGCTCTCGCTCGTCGTCAGCGCGATGCTCTGCGGTGTTTCGGGAGCGCTGCTCGCCCACAGGCTGGCATTCATCCAGCCCGTGATGTTCACGCTCACCCAGTCGACACAGCTTCTCGCCTCCGTCATAGCCGGCGGGATGGGGAGCGTGTCGGGGCCGATAATCATCTCGTTCGTGTTCACGTCCCTGCCCGAGGCGCTCCGATGGCTCGACATGTGGCGGCTTCCGGCCTACGGATTGCTGCTGGTTGTCATTATGATATACAGGCCGCAGGGCCTCATGGGTTATCGCGAAATAACCGACCTGTTCCGGAGGAAGGCACAATGAGCGACGCCCTCCTGGAGGTGCGGGATCTCACGAGGACCTTCGGCGGGATACGGGCGGTCGACGGGCTGTCGTTCGACGCCGCGCGCGACGGCATAACCGGCCTGATAGGACCCAACGGAGCGGGGAAGACCACCGTATTCAACCTGATCACAGCGGTGTACAAACCCACCTCGGGTTCTATCAGGCTTGGAGGGCATGACCTCGCCGGCAAACGCCCGGACGAGGTCGTCCGTTCTGGAGTGTCCCGTACTTTCCAGAACATACGCCTGTTCAACCGCATGACCTGCCTCCAAAACGTTATGACTCCCATACTTGCGCGAGCGTCGTGCGGCCCCGTTTCATCCCTTTTCGGAACCCCGTCCGCGAGGCGGGAGGAATCGGAGGCGAGGGAAAGGGCTTTCGCGATAATGAAGAACATAGGGATAGAGGACTCCGCTCATCGCATTGCGTCCACTCTGCCGTACGGCATCCAGCGAAAATTGGAGATAGCTCGTGCCATCGCCTGCTCGCCAAGCCTTCTGCTGCTCGACGAACCGGCGGCCGGAATGAACGATGCCGAAACGCGGGAGCTGGGGGAGACCATAGTCAGGGTGAGGAATGATTTCGACGTGACGATACTGCTGATAGAGCACCACATCAGCCTGATCATGGATATATGCGCCCATATCGTCGTCATGGAACGGGGGGCGCTCCTGGCCTCCGGCTCCCCGGATGAGATAAGGGAGGACCCTCTGGTGGTGGAGGCCTATCTCGGACGCCGCAGGAGCGGAGGTAGCGCGAGATGAGCGGATATCTCGATGTCTCCGGCCTTCAAATATATTACGGCGGCATACACGCGCTGCACGGCGTCGACATCTCCGTCGGCAGGGGGGAGATAGTTTCCGTCGTGGGGGTGAACGGAGCGGGGAAATCGACACTGATGTGGGGCATAGCCGGCGTCCTGCCGATAGCCGGTGGATCCATAACGCTGGACGGCAGGAGGCTGCCGCCCAAGCCTCACGAAATAGTGGCCCTTGGAGTCTCCCTTGTCCCTGAGCGCCGCAGGCTCTTCACGACTCTCTCAGTGGAGGAGAACCTGGTGATGGGCGCCATAAGGCGGAACGACAGGGATTCGATAGAGCGCGACAAGGAAGGGTGCTTCGCCCTTTATCCGGTGCTGAAGGAGCGCCTGCGCCAGAGGGCAGGAACTCTGTCCGGCGGCGAACAGCAGATGCTCGCCATAGCGCGGGCGCTGATGAGCCGCCCGTCCATGCTGATGCTGGATGAACCGTCGCTCGGCCTGGCTCCGATGGTGACCGAATCACTGTTCGACACCATACTGAGGATAAGGGACGACGGAGTGACGGTCCTCCTGGTCGAGCAGAACGCTTTTCAGGCGCTCGAAATAAGCGACAGGGGATACGTTATGCAGAGCGGCAATATTGCCGCCTCCGGAACGAGCCGCGAGCTCCTTGAAAACACCTTGATCAGAAAAGCCTACCTCGGGGGATAGGATCGCTCGAAACTTGATCCGCAATCCCGGGCCGGCTTTATCCATCCTCGCGTCATTATTATTTTATGTTTTGGTTCATGCCGCGACTATCCGTTTGTAAATGTCCTGAACGAACCCGCTGTCAACGATGCCGCGCCAGTCGTCCCCGAAGTGGCTCTGCCAGAGTTTTTCCATTCCAAGCGCCGTGGCTGTCATCTTCGCTATGTGAGACTCGCCTATGCCGTAGTCGGCCGCGCGGGGCAGGGGCATTCCGTTTGTCTCGAGGAACCCTACGGTGTCGTCATAGCCGCCGCCATCATAAACGTCCCGGCAGGCGAGCATGGAGATCGTCACCGCAACGCTGTGCGGCAGCTTTGGGCTCGAATTGCTGAGGCCGTAGGATATCGCGTGCGAGACGCCGACCCTTCCTCCGATGGAGCTGCTTCCGCCGAGCACGGACGCCATGGCCGACGTTATCGCGGCGTCAGGATCGTAGACGGCGAGATCGCGTGAGAGCACGGACCGCGCCATCTCCAGCCCCTTTATCGAGTCGCCGACCGCGTCATGAGCGCTCGTCCTGCTTTTTGTTATCTCGTAGTGGTGAAAGAAACAGTCCATCATCGTGTAAAACCTGTTGAACTTCGGCACTCCGGCGGACAACCTTGGATCGACGACGGCTACGGTTGGAGCCGTGAAGCTGTTGTTGATGCCGAGCTTCTTCTCCGGACCTCGGAGAACCGCTATCGGAGTCACCTCGGCGCCGGTCCCGCTCAGCGTCGGCAGGACCCATATTTCGGATCCCCTCTTCATGTCGAGGCCATAACCCTGGTACGCCTCCGCAGGCTTTGGGTTCGCGACGCATATCCCAACGGCCTTGGCGAGGTCCATAGTGCTGCCGCCACCAACGCCGGCCACCGCGTCCGGCGGATTTTTTTTGTCCCTGAGCATGGCTACCAGCTGGTCTACATCCCCGGTTCGCGGCTCGGAGTCCGACGCCCGGAACATGAAGATCTCCTCCTGTTCGAGGATTGGCTTGAACGCCGGCTGACACGCAAGCGCGTCATCGACGATGAAGAACGCCCTCCGTCCGCGTTCGCGCAGCAGACGCAACAGGTCGCCGACACCGTCGTCCGACCGGACTACCTCCGTCAGGATCTGAGTGCTCCACCACGCGGGCGTGCCGCTGAAATTTGTTACAGATTCACTTTCTCCGGACATTCCTCCATCCGCTCCTTCCTCATCAGTGACGAACACCGGCACGCTCCAGCCGCCTCCGCGGCAAGGCTGGATCAGTCGCCTCGAAGCAGCTCCTCTATCTTCTCAACTGCCCTTTCGTATTCGAACATCAAAATGTTCTGCTCTATTTCGGAGACGGCCTTCCTCGTCGCCGAGCAGAGCGGCATTGTCACATAGCTTATCAGCATCTCGTTCACAGTCTCGATGTCGAGATTTATCAGCGCGGTCTTCAGCGCGTCGAGTTCGAGGCCTGATATGTCGTCGCGTTTTTCATTATCCTCCTCCCTGACCGGGTCCGACGGGCCGCCCTCGCCGCTCATCACAGCGGCGTATATATTGCGGACGAGGGTATCGAGGCTTTCCAGAAGGCCGCCGGTCCTCTCCCGTATCAGATCGAGCTGTCCCTTTCTTCCGGCTTCCTCCATCTGTTCGGCAAATTCGCTGAACTCCGTGGCTCCGATGCTCCTCGAAGCGCCCTTCATGGCGTGTACGTGGACGGTGTACATGTCGAAATCAGCGACCTTAGCATCATGCCTTATCTTGTGGATCATCTCCTTGGCGTCGGCGCAGAAGTCGGACAGGAGGTCCCTGTACACCGCGACCGAGCCGCCGATGTGCTTGAGTCCGAGGGGAACGTTGACGCCCGGAATTATGGGCGCTTCGTCGTCCTTTGGGGCTGCGGCCGGGGGCGTCTCCCATTCCTCGCCCTGTTCGAGCTCGATCTGCTTCTCCTCGGGGATCCACCTCCGCAGAATCTGGTCGAGCTGCTGCATTTCGATGGGCTTTGTGAGGAAGTCGTCCATGCCGCTTTGAAGGAGCGTCTCCCTCTGTCCCAATATCGCGTTCGCGGTGAGGGCCACGATCGGCAGGCTGCTGAAATATTCGTCGTTGCTGTTCAGCCCGCGGATCGCTGCGGTCGCTTGTATTCCGTCCATTTCGGGCATCATGTGATCCATGAACACTATGTCGTAGCGGTTGTTCCTGACCAGATCGATCGCGTCACTGCCGCTCTTGCAGGTGTCTATTTTCGCCCTGTACAGGGCGACGAGTTCCCTGGCGATCCTGAGGTTGCTCAAAATATCGTCCACGATCAGGACCCTCGCGCCGGGGATGATAAATCGTGATTTCAGGCCGTTCGAGGAGCAGCCTCTGACGTCTACGACGCCGTTCAGCGCGTTCGCTACCGGCACCGAGTAAACCGGCATCATGATGCTCCCCGCGCCTCGGAGCGATGCGCCCTCGCCCACCTCCACCATGACCACCAGGTTGATCGGCATCCTCCTCTTGTCGAGAACGCCTGCGCACTCCGCCGCGTGCTTCGACGACACAAACGCGTAGTCGAAATCACCCTCCTCCATTTCGTCCGAGAACTCGGCAAAGTTGAGCGAACATGCCGGGGTAACGCCCAAGGCTTTCATCTCTGAGACTATCGATTGAATGAGACGAGGCCGCTCGTCGAAGAGCAGCACCCTTTTCTGATCCGGATTGCCGACCTCGGCGAGTTTTTTGTCCTCATTGAACGCCTGAATCACTGTAGCAGTGAACGTCGAGCCCTGTCCGTACTCGCTCTCCACCGAGACATCCCCGTTCATGAGACGACAGTACGTCCGCGCTATCGCGAGTCCCAGCCCTGTTCCCTCGATGCGCCGGCTGTAGTCCGTGTCGAGCCTGGCGAAGTCGACAAAGATCTTGTCCATGTCCTCTTTTTTTATGCCGATGCCGCTGTCCCTGACCTTGAATATTATCTCTATTCTGTTGCCGTCGACCCGTCCCCTCCGGACGTCGAGGGCTATGAAACCCTTATCGGTGTACTTCGCCGCGTTATCGAGAAGGTTGACCACGATTTGTCTTATGCGCACATGATCTCCGACGAGCCGGCGAGGGATTTCTGGGTCCACGTTGACCAGGAAGTCCAGCGCCTTTTCCGACACCCTCACTCGCGTCACGTTTATCATGTCGTTTATCATGGAGGAGACGAAGTATTTTTTGGACTCGCTCACCAGTTTGTCCGCCCTGATCTTCGAAAAGTCGAGGATGTCGTTGGTGATCGACAGCAGTGAATCGCAGGCTTGATGAATTATCGAAATATACTCGCGCACGTCGTCGGGAATCTCTTTTCTCATTATGAGTTCCGACATCCCGAGGATGGAGTTCATCGGCGTTCGTATCTCGTGACTCATCCTAGCGAGGAAGGACGACTTGTTCATGCTCTCATCCTTTGATTTCAGCTTCGCTAGGTTCATGCGTATGAGCAGGCAGCTGAGCGCGGACATGAATACGAGCCCTAGTATTGACAGCGTCAAAGCCATCAGGTACAGGTCCCGGTAGTAACTCTTGAGGGGAGCGGTTACTCCGATGAACATCCCGTTGTCCATCGCCCTGAAAAAGGCGATGACCGTAATGCCGGAGGCGCCCTTCAGCGTCTTTTTCGTGATCTTGGCCACGCCCTCCCTCAGGTTCTGGGCAATCCTGGCATGTTCGGGACTGATGTTGTCCATCGTTT
>JAISLO010000105.1 GCA_031290815.1 Synergistaceae bacterium
TCCCGCTCCAGGTGGGGGTCTATGATCTCCATGTCCTCGTATTCCTCGGCCGGAATATCGAGGGCAGCTATAAGGAACGCGCGTATTATCGCTATATACCGATGGTCGCCAAACACCATCTTAAAGACCAGGTCATTCTTGAGCGGCAGCAGACGCGAAACTTTTGGCGTTTCCGGCCGGCCGCCTATGGTTTCGTCAGCCTGGATCTCCTCAGGTTTTCTTCCTTTTTTTGCCATGCACATGCACCTCCGTATGTTAGAGGTTATTTTAGCATGGTTCGCGGTACTCTGTCGCGTCATGGTTCTCTCCGGCGTTGTCCTGAAAACAGTTATCGATTCCGTCACGCTCTCGCCGCGAGGCGACTGACGAACGCCGAGTGATGCCGACAGCGCGGCATGGCTCAGGGAGCTGGATGAAATAGAGGAAGGCTGGGAAAACTAAAACCGAGTGCGTGACTGTCCCGTGGGTTTCGTGAAAACAGCGCCGAATTTTCTCTGAAGTATTTTAGTCGTGTCGATATCCTGCTAAAATCTCATATATGAAGTCAGGGAAGCGCTGAATTATCGCAAAACGAAATTATGCCGTTTTGAAACGTGGGCTCTGTCAGGGTTTAAATCTCTGCCCGTGGGGGCCCTCGACGATGAATCAGCCTTATTGATTATCAGGAAGGGAGCCGGATTATCGATGGCCAGGATTGTCGAGTTTATACCAAACTTCAGTGAAGGACGCAGGCAGGATGTAATTGACGCGCTCGTGATCGAGGCCAAGAGCGTGCCGGGCGTCACCCTGCTTGACCACTCATCAGACACAAGCCACAACAGGAGCGTTCTGACGATGGTTGGCAGCCCGGAAGGGATAGCGGAGGCGGCGTTTCGCCTGTGCAAGCTGGCGAGCGAGAAGATAGACATGAGGAAACACGCCGGGGAACACCCCCGGATGGGCGCGACCGACGTCATGCCCTTCGTGCCGGTAAAGGAGGTCTCGATAGAAGATTGCGTCGATCTGTCGAAGCGCGTCGCAGAGAGGATATGGAAGGAGCTTGAAATCCCCAGCTTCCTGTACGAGGACTCTGCGACAACGCCGGAGCGAGCCAACCTGGCCGCTGTCAGGAAGGGACAGTTCGAGGGGATGCCGGAGAAATTGCGGCTGGACAATTGGGCCCCAGACTACGGAGAAAGGCGGATACACCCAACCGCCGGAATCATCGCCATAGGCGCGCGTCAGCCTCTCGTGGCCTTCAACGTCAACCTGAGCACTTCCGACGTGAAGATAGCCTCCGCAATAGCTAAGACCATCCGAGGTTCTAGCGGAGGATTCAAATATTGCAAGGCCCTCGGAGTGATGTTGGAGGACTGCGGCATAGCGCAGGTTTCAATAAACATGGTGAATTACGAGGGAACGCCGCTCTACAGGGTGTTCGAGGCCATCAGAACAGAGGCTAAGCGCTGGGGCGTCTCCATAATCGGCAGCGAGATAATCGGACTGACTCCCGCAAAAGCGCTCGTGGACTGTGCCGAGTATTATCTTCAGATAGAGGGCTTCGATTATAAAAAACAAGTCCTCGAAAACCACTTGCTTTAGACCAGTCAGAGTCCTGACACAAGCTTGAATCGCATCGGATAATATCAACACAGGCGGGGTGGACAGAGTCCGCCCCGCCTGCTGATATCTATCGTTTAACGTAAATCAACGCTTCCTTGTGACCGCAGCGCCGGCTGCCGCCAGCAGCGCGAAGACTCCGAAGCCAGCGTCGCATCCGCCGCCTCCGCTCGGGGTCGATCGTTTCTCCTCGTCATAGACGACGGCGTAGATTGAGAGGTGGTTGGTCTCGAAGATGGCCTTGCCATCCTTGTAATCTCTGCCGTCCACCATCCGCTCTGCGGTGTCGTTCGCAAAGTCCATGTAGTCGACCCATACATTGTTCGATGTCTCTCCGCTTTTCAGCGCGTATGGCAGGCCGATGGTCATCTTGCCTGTGACGCGGAACTCATCGATTCGCGTATCGCCGGCAAAAATGGAGACATCGAAGATGTCGCGGGTCTTCCCGTCCTTCAACTTCTCGTTCAATTTTTCGATCTTTATCTGCTTTTCTTCCGCCGTGCCAGACTCGCCCAGCAAGTCCGTAACTTTCGTCTCGCCCTTTACTATGACGATTTCGACATTCGCCGCTGGATCGACGCTCTGCGCCTGAGATATCAGCTCATTGAGCGCGAGCGTGTTCAGTTTGATGTCGCCGACCGCGGAGACTATTTTGACGTTTTCGGCCGCGTCACTGTCTGCCAGGACCTTCAGGTCGCTTACGGGGATCCCTACTTTGACCTCCTCGATCGCGACCGTGGCGGCGGGAGCCGGAACGACGATCTGCACTGTGGAGTCGCTCGCGCTCACTTCCCCAGCGGCTATGGCTTCTTCGAGAGCCTCTATGGACGCCGTTATGGCATCAGAGGGCACAGTGACTGTTTCCGTGCCAGCAGCGGCGTCTACAGTGATATTGTCCTGAGTGATCGGCGCCTCGACCACAGGCGTATCCGTACCTTCCACAACTTCTACCTCTGGCTGCCCACCCGGTACCGGTGTCGTTGGCTCGGGCTCGGTTGGTTCAGGCTCGGTTGGTTCAGGCTCGGTTGGTTCCGGCTCTGTCGGCTCGGGCTCAGTCGGCTCCGGTTCCGTTGGCTCGGGTTCGGTTGGCTCCGGTTCCGTTGGTTCGGGCTCTGTTGGTTCTGTTGGCGTTGGGCTTGACGGAGTAGATGGCGAGGGTGCCTGGTTGCCGACATCTGTGACCGTCGCGATCAATTTACTGTGATCATCGTTAAGCATGACTTCAAACGTGTACGTATATACGACACCGCTTATATCTGTTGCTGTGGCCGTCTTTTCCCCAAGCAAATTAGAGAAATTGGAAATTGTATTATTGACTCCCGCATCAATCAGCGTTATCACACTACCTTGCGAGAGATTAAGCACACCGCCCGCTGATAGCTTCAGGTTCCCCTCGCCCTCTGATTGGGATCCAAGATCAATATCATCCGCCAGAGTGAGCATGGTTGTGTCGGGGGCTGTATTCGCCGGAATCGTGAAATTATAATTTGCGAAATTTTCTATGGCGTTTACGATCACACCCGATTTCTTGATATTCAGCGTGTTGCCGGTGCGGACATCGCCGGTTCCTTCATTTTCATATGCTCCGCCGCCATGTAGAACGGTTGTTCCGTTAAAGGTCGGATTGCCCTCTATGGTTATTGTGTTGCCGGTGGCGTCGCCAGCCTTTTTCACTAACCCGCCGTAAATGTCAGTCGCGTTTATGGTGCCTCCGCTGATTGTGACTGTGTTATTTTTGGCGCCGGCGCTGTTGTTGGCATTAGTCACCCATCCGCCGCGTATGGGAACATCTAATGTTCCGCCTGAGATGATCACTTTATTTCCTGTGACTGCGCCGCTGGCTCCGTTGCTCTTTCCTCCGTTCACAGCTGTATGCTCATGAATATTGTTGTTGCCCTTCTTGATCGTACCGCCCGTTATCTCAACCGTGTTGTCTTTTGCCCCGGTTTTATTACCTAACCCGCCGGAAATGCTTAAATAGCCGCCAATAAGATTGT
>JAISLO010000106.1 GCA_031290815.1 Synergistaceae bacterium
GTTCAGAGTGCAGGACGACGATATGAGTCCCAACATAAAGGAGGAGTGGAATATGACGGAGATTCCGGTGAAGGAAGCCGCCAGGTTGATTGCGAGAAGGCATGAGAAGGAAGAGTACAGGGAAGAGGGCAGGAAAGAGGGTATAGAAAAGGGTATTGAAAAAGGTAAGCTGGCCGTTGCCCGCTCGATGCGTTCCGATGGGCTTCCAATTGAAACGATTAAGAAGTACACGGGGCTGTCCGAGAACGAGATACTCCAATTTTGAGATAGGCTCGCTTGCGCCGCCAAATATCCCCATTGTCCGTTTCGTTATTGCCGCAGTCTGTCTGCGGCATTTTGTTTCTCTTTGTAATATGATTTTTATTGTAAGGATTGAATCGAATAATGTAGGGACGACTGTGGATGTAGGGGCGAATAATTATTCGCCCCTACAGACCACACAACCCATACAATGCCTACACGGCACGTCGCGTACCATTGGTTCAATTGTGCGTGGGTTTAATCCTGCAGAGGCAAATGCGGGTGTAGGGGCGAATAATTATTCGCCCCTACCCTTCCGGACATGCGAATGAGTGTTGGTAAATCTATCTGCTCGCGAGTATATGTCTGAAACATCTGGTACCGTTTCAGTCTCGGGTTTGTTATCCGAGACAACTTGATGCTCATATTTCAATAAGACATCTGGCGGTTGTACGCCATATCCCAAAACAGATACTCAAACTCAACGCTTGATTTGAAAATACCGATTATTTTTTCAAGCTCTTCTTCCTTTTTGCCCTCGCATAATTTATCCATCGTCGGAAAGAACCAAGCGAAGGATTCATGAAACTCTTCGCTGGAGTAATTTTCTATCCAGCTCTTGTAATAATTGCTTTCAAGATGATCCTTGAAGTCATCTCTCAATCTGCAGGCGAAGTCGTAATAAGACCACGGACAGGGCAGCAGGGCGGCCATGAGTTCAACGATTCCCTCATTATATCCGACAGCCATCATGTTTGACGTATAGGCCCTGTTGAAGAGCGAAGGCGATGTGTCGTCCGCTTCCTTCAACGATATGCCGTAGCTTGTCATATAATTTCTGTGCAGATCCATCTCATCTAAAACAGCCTTTTGAGAGGCGGTGAAATTCTTGATCGTCTGTTCATCGGCAGCTCTCAGCGCTCCCAAGGCGAAAATCTTTGCATACTCCAGCAGATACTTATAATCCTGTTTTAGGTAAAACATAAAAGTATCCTTTTCCAATTCACCGCTTCCGATTTTTTGCACCAACGGATGATTGTAGCAATCCTCCCATATTGATTTTGACTTCTCCTTCAGGGCTCTTGCAAACGACATTTATGGATTCCTCCTTAAATGATTATATTGCCGGGTGATCGATTATCTCTGACGCCGCATAGAAATCCTCCCTTCCGAAAATTTGCAGCGTTATCGCTCCATTTAATCCGGTACGGCAAATCACGCCGGTCGTTTGCCGGACTCCACGGCATCATCTTCCCGCTCTGTCTCGACGAACCTGCCGTATGTCTTCATCAGATCGCGGATATCCTTGGCTGCGCTCCTCAGCTTCTCGAAGTCCCTGAGTTTCCACGTCCAGTTTCCCTCCACTGTCGACGGCCTGTTCAACCGCGCCTCGCTGCCGAGCTTTAATATGTCCTGAACCGTTATGACCGCCAGGTTAGCCGTGCTGGACAGCGTAAGCCTGATCATGGCGTCCGCAGCATCCTCGTCGGACATGGCGTCGGCTCCGAGGTACTTGGCGAAGTTCTCCCTCTCCTCGCCGGTCGCCTCGTCGCGCCACCAGCCAACGGTAGTGTTGTTGTCGTGGGTTCCGGCGTAGGTCACACATTCCTGCCTGTGATTGTGAGGGACGTATGGGTTTTGCGGCATTCCATCCCCAAAGGCGAAATGAAGCACCTTCATGCCAGGCAGGTGGAATTCACTCATTATCTCGCGTACATCGCCTGTCATGACACCCAGGTCCTCCGCGATAAGAAATGTCTCGCCGGCCGCCATGCGCTCGAATTTCCTCGACAGAGCGCGGAAGAAGTCGCTTCCCGGTCCTGGCCTCCACTCGCCGCCGACCGCTGTCGGCTCTTCACTGGGAATCTGCCAGTAGCCCGCAAAGCCGCGGAAGTGGTCGATGCGGACGACGTCCACGCAGCGCAGGGTATGAGCGAACCGCCCCACCCACCAGGAGTACCCGTCCTCGCGCATCTTGTCCCACCTGTAGACAGGGTTCCCCCACCTCTGTCCCGTCTCGCTGAAGTAGTCCGGCGGGACTCCGGCCACGTTGACCGGCCTTCCTTCGCCGTCCAGGTCGAAGAGCTCTCTGTGCCCCCACACGTCGGAGCTGTCGTAACCGACGTAAATCGGCAGGTCTCCTATCAGCGCTATGTTCCTCTCCCTGCACTCCTCCCTCAGCTCTTCGAGCTGGCTGAAAAAGATAAACTGCTCGAACCGGCATATGTCGAGCAGGCGAGCGACATCCGGTTTTTTCTTCAGTTCGTCGAGCACCTTCCAGTCCCTGTCTCGAAACGAAACCCTCCACTTGTCCCATGACTTCTGTCCCTCCATCTCCTTCAGGACGCGGAAGAGAGCGTAGTCCTCCAGCCAGTACGCCTCACGGATGCAGAAGTTCCAGAAGTTGTCGGAAATCCGTTTGAACCTCGTCTTGTACGCCTCGTCCCTGCGAAAGTTGAGATATGCCCTGAGCATGAAGTCCCTCTTTACCGCGTAGGCCTCATCATAGCTCGTCCTGTCCGAGGGCTGAAACACCTTGCCCGCCGCGTACTCCGAATCGAGCAGACCACGGCGGATGAACCAGTCGGGGGCGATAAACATGAAGTTCCCCGCGAAGGCGGACGGGCTGCTGTAGGGCGAGTGGGCCGAGATGCCGCACGTCGGCCCCAGCGGCAGGATCTGCCACGCGAGGACTCCTGACTCCTCCAGTATGCCGGCGAACTCGACCGCCGTCTTTCCCATGTCACCGACCCCGTAATCGCCAGGAAGGCTCGAAATATGCATCAAAACGCCGCCCAAGCGGCCGCCAGATAAAATCACTCAAATCCCTCCGATCTTCAAAACGCCTATAAATCGACCCTCCCTTAGAAACAGCGCCTGCTTCTGGTATAATACTATATATGGCGCGTCGTGTAAGGGTGTCCTCGGCAAGAAAGGCCGATTTATCGTCAGGAACCCGAATGATAAAAATCATTTAAAGGGGTGGTGGCTTGTTCTTGTTCTTGTTTTTGGAGGATGACGACGTCGTTTTAACTGAACATGTTGTCGCGCTCGTCCGTCTCGAAGGCAAGACGGCGATAGTGATGAGAGATGGAACGCTCAAGACCACCCGCTTCTCGCCTCGGACTCTCTCAAGGCGAAGCGCGAGGTTCAAGGGCGGCGCGGCAAGGCGGAAGGAGCGGCAGATATGATGGAAAAAACAGCTGACGACCTGGAGAGGCCGGATACTTTGGGCGCCTCCGGCGCGCAGGGCACGGAGTACAACGAGAAGGACATACAGGTCCTCGAGGGGCTCGAGGCCGTCAGAAAGCGCCCGGGGATGTACGTGGGGGATCAGGGTTCGCGAGGATTGCATCACCTGGTCTACGAGGTGGTGGACAACTCGGTGGACGAGGCTCTTGCCGGTGTATGCGACCGCATAGAGGTGACGATACACCCTGACGGCAGCGTCTCGGTTCGGGACAACGGGCGCGGCATACCCACCGGCGCTCACGAGAGCTCCGGCAAGTCGGCGGCCGAGGTGGTCATGACGGTCCTGCACGCGGGGGGGAAGTTCGGGCACGGAGCGTATCAGGTTTCCGGCGGCCTTCACGGCGTAGGCGTGTCGGTGGTGAACGCGCTGTCCAGCCGGCTGGACCTGCGAATATGGAGGGATGGCGGCGAGTACGCCCAGAGCTACGAGCGCGGAGTCCCGCTCTCCGGCCTGGAGCGTGTCGGCGACTCGGACCTGCACGGCACATTTGTGCGTTTCATGCCTGACACCGAGATCTTCTCAACCATAGAGTTCTCGGCCGACATCCTGAAGGGCCGTCTTCGCGAGCTGGCCTTTCTAAACCCAGGGGTCGAGATCGTCTTCGAGGACCTCCGGCCCGATGACGGCGGCGGCGTGCGGCCCGTTAAGGTCTACAAGTACGACGGCGGGCTCGCCTCGTTCGTGGAGTATCTCAACAAGGGCAAGGAGACGGTGCATCGCCTGCCCGTCCGCATACAGGGCACGAAGGACGGCACGTCCGTAGACGTGGCCCTCCAGTACAACGATACCTACATCGAACGCGTCTACGCCTTTGCCAATCTCATAAACACGGTCGAGGGCGGGACCCACGTGTCCGGTTTCAGGACGGCCCTGACGAGGGCCATAAACGACGAGGCGCGCCGGGAGAAGATCTTGAAGGAGAAGGACGCCAATCTCTCCGGCGACGACTTGAAGGAGGGGCTGACGGCGGTCATTTCCGTCAAGCTGCTGGAGCCTCAGTTCGAGGGACAGACCAAGACGAAGCTCGGAAACGGCGACGTCAAGGGCATAGTCGACTCCATAGTGTACGAGGGGCTCAAGTCGGCCCTGGAGGAGACTCCGGAGATCCTCAAGCCGATAGTGGAAAAGGCGGTGCGCGCGCGGCAGGCCCGCGAGGCGGCGAAAAAAGCGCGGGACCTCGTCAGACGCAAGTCGGCGCTGGGCGGGCTGGACTTGCCGAGCAAGCTGGCCGACTGTTCGAACCGCAACCCGTCCGAGTGCGAGCTGTACATCGTGGAGGGAGACAGCGCCGGCGGCAGCGCAAAACAGGGGCGCAACCGCGGTTTTCAGGCGATACTCCCACTGAGGGGCAAGATATTGAACGTGGAGAAGGCGCGCCTCGACAAGATACTGTCGAACGAGGTAGTGCGCACTATAATCCAGGCTCTGGGGTGCGGTCTCGGCGACGACTTCGACGAATCCAGGCTGAGGTACCACAAGATATTCATAATGGCCGATGCCGACGTGGACGGGGCCCACATACGGACCCTGCTCCTCACCCTCTTCTATCGGTATATGCCTAAGATAATCGAAAACGAGCATCTCTTTGTTGCGCAGCCGCCGCTCTATC
Source organism: Synergistaceae bacterium (assembly GCA_031290815.1). Taxonomy (GTDB): domain Bacteria; phylum Synergistota; class Synergistia; order Synergistales; family Synergistaceae; genus JAIRWR01. The sequence goes on from JAISLO010000106.1 coordinate 5,103, forward strand.
GGGTGCAGGACGGCAAGCTCGTCCGGTACTGTTACAACGAGTCCGACCTGAAGGACGCCATGTCCAAGGCTGACCCCAAGCGCGCGCGCGTCCAGAGGTACAAGGGCCTCGGCGAGATGAACCCGGAACAGCTGTGGGAGACGACGATGGACCCGGAAAACAGGGTGATACTCAAAGTCGGCGTGGGCGACGACATCCTGGCCGACGAACTGTTCGGAATACTGATGGGCGACGCTGTGGAGCCAAGGCGCGAGTTCATAGAAAGTCACGCGAGAGAGGTCCGCAATCTCGACGTGTAACGGAGCTGGATCAAATTTCAGGAAGCGCCGATCATTAAAAAATGAAATTTTGCCGTTTTAGCGATCCAACTCGGCATTTACTGGGCCGGAAACGGAGGACGAGGGGGAGACATGAATTTTACTCGCGAGGAGTCGCTTGAGTTTTTCAAGGAGCACAACAGGGAGGAGATGTATCTGAGGCACGCTCTGGCGGTCGAGTCCGCCATGAGGCACTTCGCCAGGCTGTACGGAGAGGATGAGGACCTGTGGGGCATGGTCGGCCTGCTGCACGACATCGACTGGGAGACGACTCAGTCGACTGACGCCGGACATCCGGTCAAGGGCGGCGAGATGCTGCGCGAAAAGGGCTACGGCGAGGAGTTCGTCAGGGCGGTGTTGGCGCACGGCTGGGAGTTCTCCGGCGTCGAGCCGAAGAGCCGCATGGAGAAGACGCTCTACGCGATAGACGAGCTGACAGGCTTTGTCACGGCCGTCGCCTTGGTCAGGCCGGGGAAGTCTCTGGGAGACCTCGAGACGCGGTCAGTCAAGAAAAAATGGAAGGACAAGGCGTTCGCCAAGGGCGTGAACAGGTCTGTGATAGAGAGAGGCGCGGAGCTGATGGGCGAGCCGCTCGACTTTCTGATAGAGAACACCATAGCCGCCCTTGTGCCGGTCGAACGCGAGATTGGGCTTGGAGCTTGAGCGGATACGTTGTACTGCCGATGCGAGAGGAACGCCGACTGGTCATGATTGCTTAGGTATGGCGGTAAATACCGCCAGGCGGGCTTGGGCAAAGCCACTCTGCCCTGCTCGCAAATTATCTTAGGGGGGTTGTTTCATGTCCATCAACTTGATACTCGCTGACGATCATCCGCTGACTCGCGCAGGTCTCATGGCCTACCTCGCGAAGGAGGAGGACTTCAACGTAATAGGCGAGTACGCCGACGGGGAGTCCGCATGGAACGGCATTAAGGAGCTGATACCCCAGGTGGCGCTTCTCGACATACGGATGCCCGGCCTTGACGGCGTCACCATAACGCGCAAGATCAAGGATCTCGGGCTGCCGGTGGTGCCGCTCATGCTGACCAGCTACGACGCGCAGCAGTATGTGCTGTCCTCGCTACGCGCCGGAGCCAGAGGCTACGTACTCAAGTCATCGACGGCGGAGACGCTTTCGCGCGCCATCCGCATCGTGGCGCGAGGTGGGCTGTACCTCGACAGCGAGGTGGCCAGCACCGTGGAAGCCGGAGAGGGAATGCCTCCGGAGCAGATCTCAGCGAGGGAGCGCGAGGTCCTTCTGCTGGCCGCCAAGGGCCTCTCCGGCAAGGAGATAGCATCTAACCTGTTCATCAGCGAACGCACGGTACAGACCCACCTCGCGTCGATCTACGACAAACTCGGAGCGCGCAACAAGACCGAGTCCATGCTGCTCGCCCTGAAGTTCGGCGTCGTGATGCTGGAGGAGCTTCTGTAGCGAGGGGGAGGATTCCTCTCCCGGCCGCGGCCAGGGTCTCTCAAGGAATGCCTGATTGATCAAGATGAGACGAAAACGCCACGCGTTCTTCCTGGCCCTGTCCATATATCTGCCGCCGTTCTGCATAATGTCGCTCGCCGCGATGGACCTCATTTACTCACAGGTCGGCGTAAAATCGGTCGTGAGGTCCTACGTCGAAAACCTGACGGAGTACGTGGCGCACACCATAGACATGGGCAGCTCCGAACCGGGGATGCTCATGCACATACCCCCGTACGCGAATCACGACTGGAGGCTTGGGATTTACAACTACCTCGGCATCGGCCGAATGCCCGGACTACTCGCCATCGTAGACGAGAACAACATCCCAATCTTCGGCTCCAGTAAGCTCATGGCCCTCTACATCTCGTCCGGGGAGAAATTCCCCATGGGCAGCGCGAAAGAGCTGTATGACGAAAACGGCGAGTTCTTCACCGTGGCCGTGTACCCTTCGTATCTGGGGGACTACCTGGTCATCGGCGCTGTTTCGTGGCGCGACATACCCGGTTTCACGAAGAGGGCCGTCTACCTGTGGCCCATACTCATGGGGAGCGCCGGTCTGTGGAGCGCCATGTCCGTGTGGAACCTCTGGCAGAGGGTCATAATACCCCTCCGCAATCTGGAGGCGGAGGTCTCCGTGCTGAAGTGGGGCGAGGAGATCCCGGCCGAGGAGGGGCCCATCGCCATCTACGAACTGCGGCGCCTGCGGCTCACGTTCGTCAAGGTTGCCAGGGATGCGCTGAAGCGCGTCTCCATAATCCGCTCGTGCATGAGGGACATGGTCAGCGTACAGGAGACGGAGAGGACTAAGATATCGAGGGAGATTCATGACGGCCCGCTCCAGGATGTGACGGCGCTCATCCAGCGGATACGCCTCGCGAGGAGCGAGGGTTGCTCCCCGGATGAGATGAACAGCGAGCTGGACCTCGCGGAGAAGATAGCTCACGTGAGCGTGAAGGAACTGAGGGGCCTGTGCGACTTCCTCAATCCCCCGTGGCTGGAACTGGGCCTGGAACAGGCGCTGACCGAGCTGACGGAGCGTCTGTCCGCGCAGTACGGCGTCCGGGTGTTCCTCGATGTCGAAGAGGGGCTGGATCTGCCAGAGGCCGTCACGCTGGCGTTTTTCAGGGTGGCGCAGGAGGCGGTGACGAACTCCGTCCGCCACGGCGAGGCAAAGCATATATGGGTGGACGTCAAGAGCGACGAAAACGGAATCGAACTGTGTGTTCAGGATGACGGGCACGGATTCAACATGGCCGACGGAGGAACCGCAGGACTCAGGGCCGAGGGTCACAGGGGCCTTTCGAACATGGAGGAGCGGCTGACGCTCGTCGGCGGACGATTGAAGGTCATCTCATACCCGGGCGAGGGCACATGCATAAGGGGCCTCGTCCCATGATTTTATCGATCCGGCCGGCGCTTCCTCAAATTCAGTCCGCTGATTTCATACTGGAGGCGAAACATGAAGAACGTCTCGTTTTCAGCGGCTTGCTGCGGCATGGAGAATATGCCGCGGCATTACCGCTCCGAAGATTTGTTCATGGCGTTGTGCCGTGAGTGCTCCAACTACGGCGCAAACTGGGCGTGTCCGCCGTTCGGATTCAACGTCTCCGAACTCTTGAAAAAGTTCGGCTGCCTCTACGTGTTTGGGGCAAAGGTCGTCAACCCTGAGAAAGCCGTGCGAACTTCTGGCACCTATGAGAAATCGGTGGCGTATACGGGGAGAATATTCAAGGAGGTCAAGTCGGCGCTGTCCGGTCTTTTGCTCACCCTGGAGGAAAGGTATCCCGGCGGGCTTGGCCTGTCAGCCGGCAGATGCGATGTCTGTCCCGCCTGTGCGAGGATAGACGGAAGCCCTTGCCGATTTCCCGGCAGGTGCAGGCACTCTTTGGAGTCCCTGGGATTTGACGTCGCCGCGATATCCGAGAACATGCTCGGGACCAGGCTGCTCTGGATCAAGGACGCCCTGCCCGAGTATCAGATGTTCGTCAACGGATTTCTAGCCGAGAGGGAGGATGACGAGATAATGAAATCAATTGAATCTTATCTGGAGGGGATCGGCTCATGACGGCCATAGAGACCCTCGCCGTTATTCCGGCCAGGCTGGGAAGCAGGAGGCTGCACGCAAAACCGCTGATCAAGCTCCTGGGAAGGGAACTCGTATTATGGGTCCTGAACGGGGTCATGGGGAGCCGCAGGGTCGGCAGGACGGTCGTGGCCACGGACGACGAGAGCGTGGTCTCCGTCGTGGAGTCCGCGGGCGGAGAGGCGATGATGACGCCATCCGACCTGCCGACAGGCACCGACCGAGTGGCGTATGTCGCGGAGAGAATTCCCTCGCGCTTCGTCCTCGGCGTGCAGTGCGACGATCCGATGACAAACGCCGGAGTGATCGATCCGATGATAGACGCGCTCGCCTCTGACGACGGCATCGGTCTGGCCCTTCTGGCAAAGAGGATAGACGATCCCGGCGAGATGGCGAGAGACTCGATAGTCAAGGTGGTCTTTGGCCTGGATCACAACGCGCTCTACTTCAGCAGGTCGCCGATACCGTTTGTCAGAGGCCCGGCGGCGCCGAGTTTCAAGCATATAGGCCCGTACGCCTGGAGGCGGGAGGCTCTTTTCAGATTCGCGTCCCGGCCGCAGACGCCGCTCGAGATATCCGAAAGCCTCGAAATGCTGAGGATGTTGGAGCACGGCGAGACCATAAAGTGTATAGAGACCGAAACGGACAGCATAGAGATAGACACGCCGGAGGATTCGAGGATGTTTGAGGAGCGCATGAGGGAGCGAGCGATCTGACGGCTTCGAGGTGCCGCGCCGAGTTACGGTTTATCTTTCATGTTTTATTTACAACCGCAGGGGAGATGATGTGCAATGCCAGGCTGGGAAATGTTCGACGAGAGCGAGAAAAAGCATGTCGATGAGGTGATGGACACAGGCGTCATAATGAGATATGGGTTTGACGCCAAGAGGAAGGGGCGGTGGAAGGCGCGTGAGATGGAGGAAGCCATCTGCCGGAGGACCGGCGCTAAGCGGGCGCTGCTTCTCGCGGACGGCACAGCGGCGCTGACCACGGCTCTGGCCGCCCTAGGCGTGGGGGCCGGGGACGAGGTCATAATGCCTCCCTTCACCTTCGTAGCGAGCTTCGAGTCGATAATCGCAGCGGGAGCGACCCCGGTCCTGGCGGAGGTGGACGACACCCTCTGCCTGAGCCCTGAATCGGCCCGGGAGGCCGTCACCGCCAGGACGAAGGCGGTGATGCCTGTTCACATGTGCGGTTCCATGGCCGACATAGGCGGGCTCGAGGACCTGTGCGAGGAAAAGGGCCTGTTCCTGCTGGAGGACGCGTGCCAGGCGTTCGGAGCGTCTTACGGCGGACGGGCGCTCGGTGCCATAGGGGACGTGGGGTGCTATTCGTTCGACTTCAACAAGATCGTCACGTGTGGTGAGGGCGGCGCGATCGTGACCGACAGCGACGATATCTGGGAGCGAGCCGACATGTATCACGATCACGGGCACGACCATAAGAACAGCGACAGGGGGCTGGAGGGTCACGCCTTCCCCGGGTATAACTTCAGGATCTCGGAGCTGCACGCCGCGATAGGCTGCGCTCAGATAGCGAAGACAGATCGCTTTCTTGGGATACAGAGAGAAAACAAGAAGATTTTCAAGGACGCAATAGCCGCTATACCGGAGGTGACGTTCAGGAGGATACCTGACCCGAGCGGGGACAGCGCGACATTTCTGACGTTCTTCCTGCCGGCCGAGGATCTGACCGCGAGAGCGGTCAGGGCGATGAAGGACGCCGGAGTCGAAGGAGTCTTTTACTGGTTCGACAACAACTGGCACTACGTGCGCAAGTGGGATCACTTCAAGGACAGGAAGTTCGCGAACCCGCAGAGCCGTGAAATACTGAGCGGGATGAAGGACTATTCGAAGGTGCGCTTCAAGTCCGACTCGCTCATGTCCCGGTGCGTCTCGATAGCCATTAAGATGGGCTGGACCTCGGAAGAGGTAAAGCGTGCCGCTGACAGAGCAGCCGCGGCTATAAAATCGTCGATATGACGCCTGATTCGAATCCTGCCATGCGTTCGCTCGGGAATTTGACGCTCTTCGGCGGCCGGTCTCTGTCGTTCTCCCGGACGCTGATCATGGGCATCATAAACGTAAACGGCGAATCGTTTTATAGCGGCAGCAGGGTCGGCGGGACGGAGGAGGCATTGCGGCGCGCGCTGCTGATGGCTCGCTGCGGCGCAGATATCATAGACATAGGGGCCGAGTCGACGAGGCCTGGCTCCAGCGACATGGACGAGGGTTCCGAACTCGAAGCCCTGATCCCGGCTGTAAGGGCCGTGAGGGAAGCCCTGCCGGAGACGCCGATATCGGTCGATACGCGCAAGCGGAGGATAGCGTCAGCGTCGATAGAGGCTGGCGCGGATATCATAAACGACGTATCCGGGCTCGGCATCCCAGGCGAGGCGGAGGGCATGACTCGCCTTCTGGCCGAGTCAGGCGCGACCTATGTCCTGACGCACCCCGGGAGCGGATGGAATGGTCCTGCCGAGTACCCCGAGGACTATGACGTTATGGAGGATATCATCTCGTTTTTCTCGGAGAGGATAGTACGTGTCTCAGGCGCGGGCGTTGCGAGGGACAGGATAATAATCGACCCCGGCATCGGATTTGGAAAGCGAGCCGAGGACAACCTGGACATAGTGGCCAAAATCGCCGAGTTGAAGAGGTTCGGTCTTCCCATCCTCGTCGGCGCGTCGCGAAAGAGCTTTATAGGGTACGCCCTGGGACTGCCGGACCCGGCGGATCGCTTGGAGGGCACTCTAGCGGTATCGGCGCTCTGCGCGGACCGCGGGATCGAGATCGTTCGTGTGCATGACGTGTTGGAGAACAGGCGCGCCGTTCTCATGGCGGAAGCAGTCAGGAGGCGCTTGTAAATGAACACAGCGGCCGTTGGGATTGGCTCGAACAAGGGCGACAGGCTGGCAAACATCAGGACGGCGGTGTCGATGACGCGCGAGCGGGTGGGGACTGTGACGGCCGTGAGCGATGTCTTCGAGACGCCCCCGTGGGGCGTGGCGCTGCAACCCAGATTTCTCAACGCCTGCATGATAGTCGAGGCCGAGATCAGCCCCAGAGCCCTCCTGGCAAAGCTCAAGGAGATAGAGAACGACATGGGCCGCCTCAAGAGGGGCAAGTGGGGACCAAGGGAGATAGACCTGGACATTCTGTTTTTCGACGACATCCGGACGAACGAGGCCGACTTGGTCATCCCCCATCCATACATGCACGACAGGGCGTTCGTCCTGCTGCCCCTCTCGAAGATAGCTCCGGACTGGATACACCCGGCGCTGGGGATGCGGGTGTCCGAGCTCCTTCAGAATATCACCGCCGAAGGGATAATACGGATAACGAGCATATAGCCTGCATTATAGAACTTCCGAACTTGGAAATCTTGAGTTCATAACAATCGCGCCTCGCCATCTCGGGTTTGTTGTCTTAGACAACCCGATTCTTATATTTTTTTCGTCCTGGAGATCAGGGTATCCCCCAATAGTATGATAAGATTATACGTCGTCTTTTTTGACAGGCGGATGCTTCAAAATAAGAACGAGGTGACACGTGTGCATGACGCTTCAAAGATTCGCAACGTGGCGATAATCGCCCAAATTGATCATGGCAAGACAACTTTGATTGACTCTATTTTCAGGGCAACTCGAACGTTTCGGGAAAACTCTCAGATGGAGGAGCGCGTAATGGACGGACTCTCCCTGGAAAAGGAGCGCGGTATTACGATCAAGGCAAAGCACTGCTCCGTCGAATGGAACGGATACAGGATAAACATCGTCGACACGCCGGGGCACGCTGATTTCTCCGGAGAGGTGGAACGCGTCCTCTCCATGGTCGATTCCGTTTTACTGTTGGTCGACGCCAACGAAGGGCCGATGCCCCAGACGCGGTATGTGCTCATGCGGGCTCTGAGGCTTGGCCTTCGTCCGATCGTAATCGTAAACAAGGCCGACCGGCCAAATGCGGCACCGGATGACGCCCTGGACAGGACATTTGATCTTTTCATAGAACTCGGTGCCAGCGATGAGCAGTGCAATTTCCCGATTCTCTATGGATCCGGCCTGAACGGCTGGATGGTCAGGGATCTCTCCGAAATATCCGGCGGAGAGGAAAGGGGCATGAGGGAACTCTTCGAGAGTTTGATAGAGTTCGTCCCGCCTCCAAAGGTCGATGACGGTCATCAACTGCTCATGCAGGTATGCACTCTCACCTGGAGCGACTATCTGGGACGTATAGCAGGCGGGCGCATAACCAGCGGCACGCTCAAAAAGGGCTCGCAGATACTCGTCACTCACACGAGATGGACGGATCACGAACAGAAGGACTTCGAGATCATCTCGCAGTCGAAGGAAACCTGCACGCATCTGTTTATAACCGAAGGACTGTACAGGCGAGAGGTCGAAGAGGCGGGCGCCGGCGAAATCATATGGATTTCCGGTCCCGACGAGATGACCCTCGGAGATACCGTCTCATCCATAGATTACTCGGAGGCTCCCATGAAGCCCCTCGACATCGAGGAACCTACGGTGTCCATGTTTTTCCTCGTCAACACTGGCCCGTTCGCCGGTGAGGATGGCAATGCCGTAACGCTGAGGCAGATAAAGACGCGGATAGAGAGGGAGACGCGGATAGATCCAGCTCTTAGGATGGAGGACCTTGGACGTCCTGATGGAATCAAGGTATCCGGAAGGGGTGAACTCCACCTCGGAATCCTCATCGAGGAGATGAGGCGCGAGGGGATGGAGTTTTGCGTGTCGCGCCCGGAGGTCATCACCAAGACGGGAGCGGCGGGCGAGCTGCTCGAACCATTGGAGGAACTGATCATAGATGTGCCGGAGGAATATCAGGGGGTAATCATACAGAAAATAGCGTTACGAAGAGGAGAACTCCAGGGGACGGAGAACAGCGGCACCGGAACCCTCAGGCTTACATTCAGCATTCCCACGCGAGGGTTGGTTGGTTACCGCGGCGAATTTTTGACGGACACTCGCGGACTAGGCATACTCGCGTCCCGCTTTGTCGGGTACGGCCCCTGGTGCGGTGAGATAGTATCCCGTTCGCGCGGATCGATGTTCAGCGTAGACAATGGGGTCGCCACGAGCTACAGCCTGGAAAATCTCCAAGAACGCGGCACGCTCTTCATAGCGCCGGGTGAGAGGGTATACTGCGGAATGATCGTCGGCGAAAATTCACGCCCGAAGGACCTCCCATGCAACCCGGCAAAGCGTAAACAGCAGACTAATCACAGATCGGCCACAAAGGAAATGACCATAGTCCTGGACGTAAGCCGGCAGATGACCGTCGAATCCGCCATCGAGTGGATTGGGGACGACGAACTCGTTGAGATCACGCCCAAGTCGGTCAGGATAAGGAAGACAATCCTCGATCCCACCGAGCGCAAACGGGCCGAGAACAAGGCCAACGCCGCGTAAAAATATACACAAAGACAAGCCCTTCGTTCATTTCCCAACGGTGGACGAGGGGTCTTGTCTCTCAGCGCAAAACTATAAAAATAATATTCAAACAACACATGAATAAACGCCTATCAAATGACACCCGCGTCATCTGAATAAGGATCGCGATTTAAATCAGCCCTTCACTTAGCGCTTCGAGTACTGTCTCTTGCCCCTTGCGCCCTTCTGTCCGAACTTTTTGCGTTCCACCATGCGTGAATCGCGGCGCAGCATTCCGGCCTTCTTCAAGACGGGGCGCGCATCAGGGTTTAACTTCAGAATTGCCCGCGCAATCCCCAGGCGGATCGCGCCAGACTGACCCGTGAGTCCTCCGCCGTGCGCGTTCACCCTTATGTCCACCTTGCCCTCAACTCCGGCTATCTTGAGGGGCTCAACGGCCTGAGACTTCCAGATATGCCTCGGAAGGTAATCTTCCAGTTCACGGTCATTGATCGTTATCTTCCCGCTGCCCGTGCGCAGCAAAACCCTTGCCACAGCATTCTTGCGTCTGCCTGTCCCCCAATAGTTAATTACGTCCATTGCCTGACCTCCCTGTATTCTTCGCCGCTTTTACCATTTGAATTCGTCAACTTGAACCGGTTTCTGCGCAGAGTGCGGATGAGCCGCGCCCTGGTATACTTTTAATTTCTTGAACATAGCCCGCCCCAGCTTCGTCTTTGGAAGCATGCCCCATACGACTTTCTCTATCAGATGCGCCGGGCGCTTTGCAAGGACTTCGCCGTAAGTGGCCGATTTGAGTCCACCCGGATATCCGCTGTACCTATAAAGCTTTGACTGGCTGAGTTTGTTGCCAGTGAGCCCTACCTTCTCAGCGTTTATCACGATTACAAAGTCGCCTGTGTCAACGTGCGGCGTGTAGGCTGGCTGGTGCTTTCCCGTCAGTATCCTGGCAATCTGAACGGCAAGCCTCCCCAGGTGTTTATCCGCAGCGTCTATGACGTACCACTTGTGTTCGACAACTTCGCGCTTCGCGACAAATGTGCGCATTCCTATCATAAAATCCTTCCTCCTCAAACAACATCGCAACGGGTAACACGGTGCGTATAGTCAAAGACAAACTGGAGAATTATAAGGCAACTATGAGAGCTCGTCAACTTCAAGCTAAACCAATGTGTTGTTCGTCTGTGATAAGCTGAATTGACAAGTTAAATGCAACTGCTGTTGGGCATGGCAGTTGCAGTAAGTCTGGCAAAGCGGCAGGTTGCATTTAT
>JAISLO010000107.1 GCA_031290815.1 Synergistaceae bacterium
GAATACTGGTCGACGGCAGGGATTACAGGGAGCGCTCTCAGCTCTGGCTCCATTCGAACATTGGCTGCGTCCTCCAGAGCCCTCACCTGTTCTCCGGAACGATCAGGGAGAACATCCGCTATGGAAGGCTTGACGCGTCGGACGAGGAGATAGACGAGGCCATCAGGCTGGTGTCGGCCGAAGGGGTGATAGCGAAACTGCCGATGGGCGCCGACACCGACGTCGGAGAGGGCGGCGACCGCCTATCGACGGGAGAGAAACAGCTCATATCCTTCGCCCGCGCCGTGCTCGCAAACCCGAGGATCTTCGTGCTCGACGAGGCGACATCGTCGATAGACACGGAGACCGAGCGGATGATTCAAAACGCCATATCCAAGGTCCTGAGCGGCCGCACGTCGTTTTTGATCGCTCATCGCCTGTCCACGATAAAGATGGCGGACCTGATTCTGGTCGGAAAGGATGGCAAGATAACGGAGCGCGGCACTCACAGAGACCTGCTCAGAAAAAAAGGATACTACCTGCAGTTGTACTCGACGCAGTTCGAGGATGAGATCATGGCATGATCTTGCCATATGCGGCGGCTGCGGGCTGGACGATTTCACGTAACAAAACCGAATCCTCAAGTTGTTGACATTGTATTTAAAACACGGTTAGTCGAAGCATAATCCGAAGCGGGGGTACGGCGTTGCGCCGCTTTATTCTTTCATGCGGCGCATCATTGTAATACAAATCCGTTATCGCTGAACAGTGACCACGCTCGTTATATCCGCCTCCGCGAATCCGTCCTTGAACAGGATGTGTATTTTGTCACCTGTTTGTATCTCCGCCGTGCTTCTGATGACCGTCCCCTCCGGAGTGCGGCATATCGCGTAGCCTCTGCCAAGGGTGGAGAGCGGGGACAGGGCGTCGAGCGCGGCGGAGGAAGATGCTATGATTGCCTCGTTTTTCTCTATCACTCTCCTGATGCCTGACACTGTCCGTTTCTCGGCATGTCCGACTGCCGTCTCCAACTCACGCAGAGTGGCCGCAATCCTGCCTGTCAGCCTATCATAAAAACGCTCGGTTTTTGCCGCGAGCCTCTCCCTCGCCCTGAGAGCGCCAGTCGAAACAGCATTCAGACTGTGGGACAGCAGAGCCCTCATCTCCTCCCTGTCGGGGAACACCCTCTCGGCAGCGGCAGACGGCGTCGGCAGCGCGGCGTCGGCAGCCAGATCCGCGAGGGAGCTGTCGGTCTGGTGCCCAACACCGGTGACGACTGGAATCGGGCAGCTTCTTATCGCCCTCACGACTCGCTCGTCGTCGAAGGGCGAGAGGTCATCCCTCGCGCCGCCGCCCCTTGCCAGGATCGCACAGTCCACGTCCTTCATGCGGCTAAGCGCGGAAAGAGCAAGAACAATCTGCCCCGGCGCCTCCACGCCCTGCACGATCGCCGGGAGAATCACAATGTCTATGAATGGGGATCTGTTCATCGATACCTCGAGTATATCCTGGAGAGCCGCCCCCGTCGGGGAGGTGACGACCGCCACCCTTGACGGATACTTGGGCAGTGGACGCTTGTGGCGCGCGTCGAAGAGCCCCTCACCTTCGAGAGCGGCTCTCAGTGCCTCCTTTGCCCGCGACTTCGCCCCTGTTCCGAGCGGGAGGATCCGAGTCGCGTAAAGCTGATATGAGCCGCCCTTTGTGTAGACGTCAACGCTTCCGGTGACCATCACCTCGTCGCCATCCTCCGGCCATGAAAGGACGCTCTCCGCGTTTGACCGAAAGAGAACAGCAGATATGCGGGACTCGCGTCCCAGCAGCGTGAAGTAGACATGGCCGCTGCTATGCCTCTTGAAGTTCTGCAGTTCTCCGTGGACCGCTACATTTCTGAGGGCTGGGACGCCGGTTATGGCTGTCTTTATCAATAAGGACAGTTCGTCGACTGTCTGCGGTTTGCGTGGGGATGGATCAATTATCGGCGGAAGGGGAAACGCGGCGCGGGACATCTATGAGTCCGATTCGGCCGGATCATCCACGACGCTCTGGGCGCAAACGCCTGCCCTCTCCGAGCGGACGATTCGACCGAGAACCCCGTTTACAAACCTGCTGGACTCAACAGTGCCGAACATCTTGGTCAGCTCGACAGCCTCGGAGATCGCGACGGCGACCGGGACATTCTCGATTATCAATCCTTCGCAGAGGGCTATTCGCAGGACGGCCCGGTCCACGGCAACCATTCTCTCAGTTCTCCATCCAACTATATGTTCTCTCAGTATTTCGTCGATTTCCTCGCCCCGCTCCGCGGCCGTGAGCACGATGGACTGGGCATAGGCGACGACTTCAGGGTCCTCATTCTCCCATGGATACATCTCTATCGCTTCGGCAGGGGAGAGCCCCGGACGCAGGTCCAGCTCATATACAAGCTGCAGGGCGATTTCTCTCGCCCTGCGCCTTAGTTGGGGCATTTTTGCCTTGCTCAAGAGATCATCTCCTGAAGTCCTTTATATCACTGATCAGCTTTGATATCAGTTTGTTTCCGTCCTCAGATATGGCTAACCAGGATACCACGTAGCCGCAGCACGTCATTCCCGCGACCCAAGCGATTCCCTTGATGCCCAGGTTCGCGAGTCCGGCGATGCCGCCGGCCGCTGCCGCCCAGAAGAGGGGCTTCTTCCACAATGGCTGTCCTCCAGGAAGATCGCTTGGGGTGCTCCTGGTCCAATGAATGTGGACGGCTATTCCCATGGGCTTGAAGAATGTCTCGAACTTGTCCATGAGGGCAAGCCTCTTCTGAGGGTCATCCTTGTCGGGAAGTGTTATATATATATTCAGCAGATTTTGATCCCCAACGAAGGAGACTTCTTGGCAATAAAAATCAGGGGGCAGACGCTTAGCTACGATCTCCCGAAAAGCCTCGCCATCCAGCCATATTTTGCCCCTCTTTGTGATCGTCCACAGAAACAGCATCCTACGACCCCCTCAGGATCCGCTGATTTTTTGGCACTTACATCTCCTCTCCATACGAAGGCGTAATCCCCTCTGAATTCTGTTCCTCGGGTTTCTCGGGCTGAGATTTTTTCTCGACGAAGGTTATCCCCTGAACATAGACGTTCACGGCCTTGACCGTATATCCCGTATAGCGCTCTACCTGGTCCTTCACGGCTTCCTGAACATCCCAGCAGACATCGGGGATTCTGAGGCTGTACTTCACAGAGATGTACGTGTCCACTTGGATCTCTGGAGTTTCCCCGCCCGTAATCGTTATTCTAACCCCGTTCACAGCCTTGCGGCCCATTCTCAGGTTTGCCATGAGCCCGGGATTTGCGGGCTGAACACCGTCGACCGAGAGCAATGCCTTCACCGCCAACTGCGATATCACGTCCTCTGAGATGCGTATCTTGCCTTCGAGGCCTGTTTCACCCACAGTGCTGGATTCGATGCCCTCCTGATGATCGTCGCTCGCCGTAACCTCCAACTGTTCATTCGAGTCCATTCAAAGACCTCCTTTCATACCTGTATCCGCCAACCCTCGGAGTGACATTGAGGCGGGCTGTTCCAATTCACCCCTTGAACGGTTCACCGCAGTGAGGACAGAGCAGATCCTCATCCTCATCATAAGCGTCCGGCCGATAGAAGAAGTCCTTTCCGCAGAGCGGGCACGTTGTAGCCTCGTACTCCTCTTCGTCCTCTTCATCGTCGGAACTCATCGCATGTCCGCAATGACCTCCCGTCAAGCCAGGTTCCAGTTCGGAGCGCAACTCCATCAGATCGTCCTCGAGATCCTCGACATACTCCCTGAGGTCATCCTGAGAGCCGGCGATGTCGTCAAGCTCCTCGGCAATGGAGTCGAGCGCTCCCAGCAGGGCCTCGTGGAACTTGGTCATGCTCGCGTTGTCGGCAACATTTTGACCCTCGATCAACCCGCGCAGATACGCGATTCTCTCTCGTGCGCTCATCCATACTCCCCCTCACCGAATCGTATTTTTATTTCCCCTGGTGCAGTTGCTCATCCCCAAAGGGCTGATTTAGGGAAACGCCCGTCAACTCGTGTCCGTGTCGTATGGTAACCGATTTGATCAGCGATTCGCCATCACCCCTTTTTCGCTCTCTCAAGATATTCTCCGGTGCGGGTGTCGACCACTATCGTCTCGCCGTTTTCGACGAAGAACGGGACCGTGACCGTGAGTCCGGTCTCGGTCGTCGCCGGTTTGCCTCCTCCTGACGCCGTGTCCCCCTTGAAGCCGGGAGCGGTGTCGGTGACCTTCAGATCGACGGACTTGGGAAGTTCTATACCCATGACCCGGCCCTCGTACATGTCGAAGCTCACCTCGAGGTTGTCCACCAGATATTTTATAGCGTCGCCGAGAATGTCCTTCGATAAAAACACCTGATCGTAGGATTCCATGTCCATGAATACGTAATCGTCGCCATCCTGATATTGGTACTGGGCCGGCCGCTCGTCGAAAATTATCCGCTCGAAGCGTTCTCCCGACTTGAAGGATTGTTCGACCGAACTGCCTGTTTCGAGATTGCGAAGCTTTCCGCGAATGATCGCCCCGCCCCTGCCCATCTTGTGGTGAGAGCACTCCAGAATCGACCACATGCCGCCCTCCCACTTGATTTTCAAACCTGGCCTGAAATCGCTGGTATCCACCACTTGCGCCATTGAGAAACCTCCCCACAAATTTACGGCCGCGACACGGAAAGGCCGTATGACATCTCGCTTGCCGCCATTATTATACAAGGACCGTGCGTCATCGGAGTGAACTCAGCCCATTCGGCGCTAGCCCAGGAGTCTTTCCAACTCCTTTGGATCGTAAGAATAAGTGAACGCATCCGAACGGGCGATGAAACCTTCCGTCACCAGCCTGGCCAAGTCCTGATCCATCGTGTGCATGCCAAGCGCCGCGCCCGTCTGCATGATTCCCTTGATCTGAGACGTCTTGCCCTCCTTGACGCAGTTCCTTATCGCCGGGTTCGCTATCAAAATCTCGGTCGCCACCATTCGGCCTCCGCCTGGGAGCGGCAGAAGCTGCTGAGAGCAGATGCCGACCAGAATGTTCGCCACCTGCATCCGGACCTGCTGCTGCTGATGCGGCGGGAACACGTCTATGATGCGGTCTATGGTCTGAGCCGCGTCCGGGGTGTGCAGGGTGCCGAACACGAGGTGTCCGGTTTCCGCCGCGGTCACCGCCGCGCCGACCGTCTCGAGGTCTCTCATCTCGCCGATCAGTATGACGTCGGGATCCTGCCTCAGAGCGCGCTTCAACGCCTCGGAGAAGCTCCTGGTGTCGCTGCCGATCTCGCGTTGATGTATTATAGAACGCTCCGATGTGTATATGTACTCGATCGGGTCCTCTATCGTAATTATATGGCAGGAGCGCGTCATGTTCACCTGCTGGACGACCGCCGCCAATGTGGTCGACTTGCCCGAGCCCGTCGGGCCGGTTACGAGAAACAGCCCCCTGATGCGATTTGCTACATCTTCTATCGCGGGCGACAGCATCAGCTGTTTTGTGGTGCGTATGTTCGACGTGATGACGCGCAGCGCCGTACAGAGGTTTCCGCGCTCGAACGCGCAGTTTCCCCTGAATCGCGAACTCAACTCTTCGCTCGCCCTGAACGAGAAACTAAAATCAAGCTCCTTGTCTCTGTTTAAAATCTCCATCTGGCTGGGCGAGAGTATCGCGGACAACATTTCGTAGTGCTCGGCGGCGCTTATGGGATCTCCAAGAAAACGCAGTTCGCCATCCAGCCTGAGCGCCGCCGGAATCCCGACTCCAAGATGAAGATCG
>JAISLO010000108.1 GCA_031290815.1 Synergistaceae bacterium
TGAGCGTTTGGCCGGCCGTCGGATGACCAATACAGGAGGCACAGAACGGACGCATCACTCGTCACGGGAGCGCCGCCGAAAACGTCACATCTTATGAAACGCATTTCCTTCGAGACTCATATCGAGTCTGGAGGAGAAAACCGGCTCAGGGAAAAATTCTCTGGGCCGTTGGTATTTCTGGCGGGCTCGTCCGGAGTCGAACCGGAGACCTACGGCTTAGGAGGCCGTCGCTCTATCCTGCTGAGCTACGAGCCCGCGAAGTTTTGCAAATACACAGCTAAAGGATTATACCTAACTGAAGAGGCCGCCGTCAATAAGAATGTGATTTTTTGTCACCCGTCTGTGATTCCAAAATAAAATCCGCCGAAGCCTGGAGGATATATTCGCGAAAGTTTTACCACGGGGCTGTTCTGTCCCTTCATAGCGTCACGAGCTCGATCTTCATGTCTTGGATGATGTCAACCCACTCCCCTGGCAGGTTGCGGTCGGTGATGATCTTGTCAAAATCCTCCAGTTTCGCGAAGAATGTCGTCCTGACTATTCCGAACTTGCTGGAGTCGGTCAGGAGTATCCTCTTTGCGCCTGATTCCAGGATGGCCTTTTTTATCGTCATCTCGTTACTGTTCGCGCATGTGACGCCCATGGTGCGATGCACGCCGGAGGTGGAGACGAACACCTTGTTTGCCCTCGTCTTGTTGATCAGAGAAACGCCCTCGGGGCTCTCGAAGAGCGACGTGTCCTTATGAAAATATCCTCCGCTAAGGATCAGCGAGACGTTTGGATTGTTGCAGAGACAGTTCATGATGTTCAGGTTCGTTGTGAGGACGGTGATCTTCAAGCCTGCGGCTATGTTTCTGGCAAGCCTCTCCGTCGTAGTGCCGTTGTCTATGATTATACAGTCGTCCTCCTCCAGAAGCGACGCCGCGTAAGCTCCGATCCTCTCCTTCTCCTTCAGCCTGAGATTTTTTGCGAGTTGAAGCGAGTAGTGCCAGTCGTCGGACGCCGCGTCGAACTGAGAGTTCAGCATGGCGAGCCCTCTGACGTTCATCAAGATGTTTCTGTCGCTCAAAACCTCGATGTCTCTTCTGATCGTCATACAGGAGACGTCGAGCTGACGCGCCAGCTCCTTTATCGGCACGCTCCGCCTCTTTTGAAGGACCTCGATTATCTGTTTCATCCGCGCAACGTTTTTCTTCAATCTCAAAACCTTCTTCTGTGTTGAATCTTGAGGAAACGCCTGTCTGATCGCAAACCGCGTCCGTCCGTTTCAGAGTCAGCCCTCAGGGATTCAGGGCCCCGATATCCCTCGCCGTCCATGTGCCGCCGCCTGAGTTCCGAAGCGTCTCGTATCCCTCTATATTCAGCGATATGTGCTCACGCGGCTCGAACCGCCGGCCGCTCAAGGCGACTCGGCCCAGTTCCAGCCCGGCCAGCGTCAGGTTACTCCTGCTCCAGTAAAAGAGGCTGTCGATCTCGCCATCCTCAACTTTCTTACCCAGCGCCGCCGGATCGCCGAGGCCGACCACGGCAAGGCGGCCGCCGTCCGGCGTCCTCTGACCGGCCGCTCCCAGCCCGTCGTTGGTCGTAAAGAACAGAACTCCCTTTATGGAGTAACGCTCGATGTCTCTCATGACTCGCTCCCTTGCCGTCGACGCGTTGGCGTCGGTCCTGACGAGCCGGTCGACGAGCGACAGGCCGTTGTAGCTGCGCCTTTGCAGCCTGACGGCCGCATCCTCGATGTCCACGATATTCTTCGCCTCGAACGAGGGCGCAAGCGTGATATACGAGCCCTTCGAACGCATTTTAGCCGAGAGGGATTCCATCATCCTCTCCCCCATCTCCTCGTTCGAAAAAGGTTCTATGTTGTAATCGGCCACCCGGATAGAACGCCCTCGCAGCGCAATTATCACGCTCCCCCTGTCTTTTGCGTTCTCCAGCAGGGGTGATATCTCAGCCGTCCCCAACGGCTCGATGCAGATGACGTCCCAATGTCTCCCGAGCAGCGCCTCCAGCTCCCGCTGCTGGAGGTCCGCCGTCGGCGCGCTTGGCGCGGCGAGCGTGACATTTACGCCCGAGTCCGCGCCCCAGGCCGCGGCCTTTTTTTCGATCTCCGAAAAGGATGCGTCATACTTGGAGACGGCGACGACGAGGAAGTTTGGTTTCTTGTCGGCGCACCCTCCGTGCAACAGCAGCAAAACTGCCAGCAACGCTAAAGTTACCCTGCGGCGTCCGCATTCGGCGCTCCTCATGGCGATCGGTCCGGTCAACGGCGATCGGGCGTCTGCGCAGGGCGGACGCATTGAAATCCCGGGGCTCCGCCCCAATTCAATGTGGTCAATGGGGCTGGCCCTCTTGCGGGTGTGGGCGGAACCCACGGCCCTGGTTTTGATACGTCAGCCCTGCGCGTTTGCCTCCGCTCGCTCATTTCGATCCGAAACGGGCGAGGCGGTCGAAGATCGGCTTCAACGCCGGAACCGTGTCATTGTAAATGCCGAACATCTCCTCGTATATTCCCCTGTTCGCGGCTATCGGCTCGTCGTGAGTTTCCTCCAGAAAAACCGAGCACGCCTCGTGAATATCCTTCCAGATGCCGACGCCAACGCCTCCGACGAGACACGCCCCATAAGCTCCTCCCTCCCTCGCGCCGCTCACCGTTACGACTGGCAGTTGAAAGACATCGCTTATTATCTGCCGCCAGAGCGGGGAGTTGCTGCCCCCTCCGGAGACTACCACCCGCGACATCTCGAACGGCTTGAGATCCTGGATCTTCATAGCGATCTGGCGCATCCCGTAGGAGACGCTCTCCATCACCGCCCGGGTCATGTCCCTCTTGACGTGCGTCTGGGTGAGGCCTATGAAACCGGCGCGCAGGTTCGGGTCGGAATAAGGCGACCTCTCGCCGGACAGATATGGCAGGTAAATCAGGCGCTTTGCTCCCGGAGGGGACTGGGCCGCCTCCCGCTCCATCACCGTGTAGGGATCGACGGATTTCCGCCTTGCCTCGTCCATCTCCGTCCGACAGAGGTTGTTGCGATACCACTGATAGCTGCCGCCGCCGGCGAGCATCACGCCCATCACATGATAGATCTCCCGGGAGTTGTTGCAGAAGAACTGGAGGTTTCCCCCCTTGTTGCGCATATACTGAGAGAAACCCATCGCGACTATGCCAGCCGTGCCAATCGTCAGGCCGAGCACGCCCTCCTTTATGAGCCCCATGCCGGTGGTCTGTATGACGCTGTCGCCCCCGCCCCCAACCACCGGAGTGCCCTTCTTCAGGCCGCACAACTGGGCCGCCTCCGCGCCGACCTCGCCGGTGATCACATCGGACTCGACGCATCTCGGAAACAGGCTGGCCGGAATGCCCAGCTTGTCCAGCAGCGAATACGACCACTCGCGCTTCCTGACATCGAAAAAACCGGTGCCCGACGCGTCGGAGACTTCCGTGGCGTAATCGCCAGTCAGTTTAAACCTTATGTAATCCTTTGGCAGCAGGGCCGCGGCCATTTTCTCGTAATTCGACGGCTCCTCGTCGCGGAGCCACAGGATCTTGCCCCCCTGATAGCCGGTGAGCAGATTGTTGTTCGTGTATCGCAAAATGCCGTCCACGCCGCCAAGCATGTCTAGCACATCCGCGCACTGTTTAGCGCAGCGCTGATCGTTCCACAAGAACGCGCGGCGGATCACCCGTTTGTCCTTATCCATCGCCACCAGACCGTGCATCTGGCCAGACAGGCTCACCGCCGCTATCTCGCCGGGCGAGATGCCGCTCTTCGAGACGGCCTCCCTCAGCGACGTGTGAGCGCCGCGCCACCAATCATCGGGATCCTGCTCGTTCCACCCCGGACGCGGGGAATAAAGGGGATATTCCTCTATGGCGGACGAAACGACCTTTCCGAGTTCGTCGATCAGGATCGACTTGCAACCGCTGGTTCCGATATCCATCGCGGCGATATATCTCTTCATTGGATTCTCCTCTCGAACGCTGCCGGACTATTTCCCCTGTCCCTGACCGGACTCTCCCGCCGGCTTCTCGTCCCCGTCGACGAGACACGTATTCCATACGAACACGAGGGGCATTATGCCCTTCTGATAAGTTGTGTGCCACGCGCCCGGCGGAACGTAGAGCGCGTCCCCGGCCTTCACGGGAAACTCGTCCTCGCCGACCACCATCGTACCCTCGCCGCTGATGAAGTAGTAGATCTCCTCCATGTCGTCGTGAGCGTGTCCGGTGGTCGATCCGGTCGGATACACGGTGGTGTGCCCGCAGCTCAAGCGCAGAGAAGGCCCATTTTTTCTCTCGATCAGATAATAGGTGTCCCTGAATACTCTCGGTTTGTCGCCGCCAGCCTGCGCGCGCAGACTGCGGGGATCGGTGTCGGGTTCGCGGCCGCTTGCTACGTTTACAACATGTTTCACGATTGTTCTACCTGCTTTCCGAGTAAATTTTTTTGACCGTTAAATCCAAATTTAAGCGGACCAGCTCTGTTCGCGCTAGTCGAAGTCCACTACGACCTTGCCCGCGCTCTGGTCCGAGAACGCGGTTTGCAGCGCTTTTTCTACGTTTTCCAGGCTGAACGGCAGCCGGTGAGTGATGAATTTCCCCAGCTCATCCCTGTTCTCCTTCAACAGGCGAATAGCCTGCGGAAAGGAGTTCGCGTAACGAAACGAGGTCACGATATCGATCTCACGGCAGACGTATTCAACGAGCGGCGCGGACTGCACGTCGGGCCCCATCCCCACGAGGGAGAAGCGTCCGCCGGGCTTGATCGCCCTGACCGCGAGAGAATAACACCGATCGGCGCCGGTCGCGTCGTAGCCGATGTCGTAATGATCATCGGGCAGGCGCTCCGTTTTCAGGTTGAAGACCCTGTCCGCGCCCATCTTCTTCACCTTGTCCAGACGCTCCTCGCGGATGTCGGCCACGCTTATCTCGCCGCACCCCGAGGCTCTGGCCGCGTACATGCACGCTATGCCGATGACTCCGGCGCCGAAGATGACGGCCTTGTCCCCCAGCCTGGGTCTCAGGCGGCTCGTGGAGAATACGCCGACCGCCATCGGCTCGGCTAGAGTGGCCAGTCCGAAATCTCCGATTTCATCGGGTACCTTGTACACGAGGTTCGAGTCGAACGCGACGTATTCGAGCAGGCACCCGTCGTATGGGGGCGTCGCGAAAAAAGCGATATCGCGGCACAGGTTATACCTGCCCGACATGCAATGCTCGCACTTGTAGCATGGCACGCCGGGCTCGATGACCACCCTGTCACCCTCCTTCAGGTTCTTCACGCCTCGTCCCGCCTCGGCCACGATCCCCGAACATTCGTGCCCAAGCACCATCGGATGTTCCACCACGAACGAGCCTATCCTGCCGTTGCGCCAGTAATGCACGTCCGATCCGCAGATTCCGACCGCCTTTATCCGCACCAATACCTGATTGTCGCCGGGAATCGGCGCAGGGATGGCGCGTTCCGATAATTTTTGAACCGAATCAAGGTAGATTGCCTTCATCTTTAGGGCTGACCCTCCTCCCGCGCAACCCGCGAAAAAATTCTGAATCGGCGACGGGCGCTACCCTCTCGCCTGGAAGCGAATCCTCAGCGAATCGATGACGACGGCGAGCATTATGATCAGGCCGGTCGCCATCTGAACAAAGTATGAATCAAGCCCGAGAACCTGCAAGCCGACCTGAATGAAGTTCAGCAGGAGCACTCCTCCGAGTATGCCGGAGACCTTGCCTATGCCCCCCTGGAGGGAAGTCCCTCCGATGACGGCGGCCGCGATGATGTCCATGCCGTATGTCTGGCCGAAAACGCTGTTGATGGAGCTCATCTTGGACGACAGCATTATCCCGGCGATGCCGGCGCACATGCCGGAGATCGTAAACGCCGCTATGCGCGTGCGGTCGACGTTGATCCCCGAGACCCTGGCACACTGAGCGTTTCCTCCGACGGCGTAGAAACTGCGGCCGAGCGCCGTTTTGCGCCAGACTACGTACATTATGATATATACGAACATCAGGATGAACACCAGGTAGGGAACGGTTCCAAACGCCTTGCTCTGTCCCAGCCATGTGTACTCGGGCTCGCTAACAGTGATGGTACGGCCTCTTGTGATGGCGAGCACGACGCCGGTCAGGGCGGTGTTCATGGCGAGCGTTTCTATGAGGGCGACGGTCTTCAGCTTCGCGATCAGAAGTCCGTTGACAAAACCCAGAAACGTCCCCACTGCTATGATTATGACGAACGCCATTACGCCCGGGATGTGAAAGTTTTTGAATATGAGCACGCCGGTGGCGGAGGAAACCGCCATCATGCCGACGCACGACAGATCGATGTCCCCCAGGAGGATCGTTCCGGCGAGGCCTATGGTCAGGACGCCCATCACGGACGCCTGCATGGGTATGTTGAAGTACAGCTGAATGTTGTTGAACGGATTGAAATACTTTGGAGACAGGAACATGAATATCACGATTCCCAGCGCCAACAGGACCCACACGCTGTTGTCGATCAGCTTGCGGGCTATCCTGTCGCCTCCTAATCCAGGCGCCTCGATTTTGACGTTTGTTGTGGACGCTTGACTCATTCCGCCGCCACCCTTTCATTTTTATCACGAATCTCTATGATCGTCTCAGGGGTAAGGTTCTTGTTCTCCATATCGCCCACGATCTGGCCGTCGTTGAAGATGACCACGCGGTCGGCTATTCGCAGGAGCTCGTCGTAGTCGTTCGTGAGGTAAATCACGCCCATCCCTTCCCGGGTCAGATCCTTTATCAGGCCGATTATCTCCTCCCGGCTCTTTATGTCGATGCCGATGGTCGGCTCGTCGAGGATCAGCAAGCGCGGCGAACAGGCGAGCACTTTCGCGAGCACGACCTTCTGCTGATTGCCTCCCGACAGGCTGTTTGCTAGGGCTTTTATGGATGATGCCTTTATCTTCAGCGTCTCGACCGAACGGGCGGCTATATCGCGCTCCTTGGACAGGTTCAGCAGGCCGAACAGGCTCCTCAGCTTATCGCGTAAGATGGAGAGCCCGATGTTCTCGTCTATCGGCATTATTCCAACGATGCCGTCCGCGTGCCGGTCGTTTGGGACATAACAGATGCCGTGCTTCAATGCGTCGCTCACCCTTCGGATCTCCGCCGCTTTGCCGTTGACTCGGACAATCCCGCCCTGTCTCTTGTTCAGCCCGTACAGCATGGTGCATATCTCCCTCGCGCCGGAACCAGGGAAGCCAACGTAACCGACTATCTCTCCCCTGTAAACCTTCGTGTCGGTCGGTTTGAGGAAGGCCGCGCTCACTCCTTCGCACTCCAGCAGCACGTCGGCGCTCGGTGTCTTATCGGCGTCGCGGGTGACGAGCTCGACGTCCTCGCCGGCTATGACACGGGCGAGCTTGTCATGAGTGTCGGCGTCCCCCTTCATATTGGGAAACACCAGTCCGTCGCGCACCGTGGTGATCTCGTCCGATACTCGCAGTATCTCGTCGAGGTAGTGAGAGATCAAAATGAACGTGATGCCCTTTTCCGCCTGCTCGCGCACGAACTTGAAGAGATTGTCGCGGTCCTCGGACGAGAGCGACGTGGTCGGCTCGTCGAGGATGACGAACTTCCCCCCGCCGAAGAGCGCGCGTATGATGTTTACCTTGCGCTGATCCACCGGGGTGAGGTGACGAACGGATTTGCGCGTGTCCACGTCGAGGCCGAACTCGTTCATCACCTCTCGCGCCCTCTCGTGCATGCGTTTCCAGTCGATCATGCGCAGTCTGTTCTTCGCCCACAAACCCATGGAAATGTTCTCCGCGACGTCGAGATCCGGCACGATGCTCGCGTGCTGCGTGACAAGGCGTATTCCCAATTTTTGTCTTTCCTTCAGCGACAGACCGGATATTTCGGATCCGCCGAAGACGACGGATCCCCTGTCCGGCCTGATGACGCCGGCGATGACGTTCACGAGCGTGCTCTTTCCCGCGCCGTTCCGTCCGACAAGGGAGTGTATCGTGCCCTTCCCCACGCTGAAGTTCACATCGATCAGCGCCCTCGTGGCGCCGAAAGTTTTAACAACATCACGGACCTCTAAAATCGTCTCTCTTTCCACTGGGGCTTCTCCTCCTGAAACCTGTTTGCGCCTATTTAATGATGAAGCGGCCAGCTCCGCCAGCGCGTTCCGGCAAGCTGGCCTTACTTCGCTTAAAGAGGGCTGATCCGTCGCCGGAGGCCAGGGGCTTTTATGCCCTCGGCCCTTGCATTCTAAGACGACCGAATGTCATTTCCGTCGAATTACCCTCGTATTCCGCCCGCGCCGCGACAAGAATCGTATGCGAATCCTACTGACCGGTGGCCGACATGTCGTAGGGTATGTTCAGCTCCTTCTCGGCGACGATGCCCCAGTGGCGGGGGTCGGTCGCGTTTTCCGGGTTGATCTCGTAAGCCGGAACCTTGCAGTACGGTCCGGCCGCGGAGTCTATTACCTCGCACTTCTCCCAGTAATATTTGCTGTTCTCATACGGGCCGAGGGGAACCTTCTGTCCCTTGAAGGTGTACTTCTCCAGCATCTCGACCGCGATCGCGGAATAGGAAAAACCGTCCTGCGCTATGCTGTAGTCATAGTAGCCCTCTTCGATGAACTTGTTGGCTATCGGCTCGCCGTCGATCGTGACGATGATGACGTGGTTCGGGTCGCCGCGTTTGAACCACTTCTTCTCCATCCTCAGGGCTGAGACGAGTCCCATGCCAGGGTTATCGGACGGGGTGTGCAGCGCGTCGATCTTCTCTCCAGATGAGAGGCGGTTCAATACGAAGTCCTGAGTCTTCGCTATCTCGCCGTCGGCCGGGTCCTCGTACAGGGTTATGTTCGGGTACTTGGCCATGACCGAGGACGTTCCCTCGCGGCGCAGACGCCAAGCCTCGGAGCTCATGGCCCCTATAGCGTACACGATGGTGCCCTTCTCCTCGCCGTACTTCGCCTTGAGAGCCTTTACGAGGGCTTCTCCAGCGAGAACTCCAGCGTCATAGTTGTCGAAGGCCACAGTGATGGCGATATCCCCGCCGGTGAGCGGCGTGTCGACGATGGCGACCGGGATGCCGGCGGCCACCGCTTGGTTTGCCGCCGCGATCAAGCCCTCGGAATCGTTGGGATCGGCAAAGATGGCGTCGGGCTTCTTGTTTATGAAGTTGACGAACTGGTCAAACTGTCTGGCGCTGTCGAGTTTAGCGTCAGAGGCTTCGAACTGCCACCCTCTCTTTTCGCTCTCCTTCTGAGCTCCGACCTGGCAGACGGTCCAGAAGTAATAATCCAGACCCTTGTTTGAATAAGCGATGAACTTTTTTGAATCCGCGGCGTCAGTCCTGTACGCGCCCATGATAACCAGGCAAATCAGCGCCGACACGAGATAAGCGGCAAGTTTCTTACTCATTAGAAACACCCTCCTCATATTTTGGATTTTATGGTGCGCGCAACAGCCTCAAGCTAAGCTCATACCCATTTGATTTCAACCAGGTGCCCATAATCGTCGAGCGCGTATAAACGCTCTCCTTGATTCCTTTGACTTCAGGCCCCTGATTTCAAATCGGTATCAAACGCGCCCGCCCCCTTCCTGACTTAGAATTCTAGCTTGCGGCCGTAAGCTGAATATCCTTGTTCGCCGTTCGATCAGAGGTTCCTCCGCTTGCCATATTCCCTGGCGGCCATCGCGTCGGCGATGTCGGCCAGTTCTCCGAGACGCTCTTTCCTGACTCGGATCAGAGCGTCGCCGTCGTAATCCACGCATACATAACCCGGATCTCCGTGGATCTCCCTGAACTTTATCGTTTGCTCGTAAGGCGGGGAGAGGCGCTTTGCGTACATGGACCCAACGACCATGCCAAGTCCGCGTTCTTCCCCCGAATAAAGCCCTTCCCCTGAGACGGAGCCCAAAGCCGCAGTAAATTCGCGGTAATCGGCCCCGGCGACTGTGTTTCCGTCCATGATGAAGCGCTGTCCCCGATGACCGTCGACCCCAGAATCCTCCCAAACGGAGATGAAATAATGCTCGCGCCCCTCCCAGACAAATTGGAACTCCATCACCGAGGAGGGTTCGTAGTGGTACAGCGTCATGTCGATCAGGGACTCGGGCGTCACGTCGAATATCGTCATGACTCCGTCCCCGATGGTGTAGGCGCCCGACAGCCCCCCGACCTTGCAGTACGCCCTCCCTCCGCTGGAATCGCCGATGTCCAGCACGAGCTGCCTGTCGTACGCGTCGTACAATGCCAGAGCGTCCCCTGTCTCGATATCGGCGAGATCTTTATCCTCCGCCCTGCGAACCCATCCCTCGTTCGCGACGGCCGCTATGATATCCTCGACCCCGCTCTTCTTAGCGTTGCAGTGGTAGGGCTTGAAAATCCTCCAGAAGAAATCGCCCCCGCTTCGCGGCGATTCCGAGCGGTTCAGCAGTATCTCGCCGTTGGAGCGTGACCGTATCAGGATTCCGTTTATCCTGCCGAAATCGACCTGTTTCAGCGGAGACTCCAGGAACGTCTCCATGAGCGTGCCAATCACATTGGCCCTGAGCTCGTCGATCAGATACGTCCCGCCGTCCTCTCCCATGATGTAGGCCCCCTGGCCGGCGACATCGGCGCCGATCCGCCACTCGTCCCTCCCTCCGTCGGAATAGCTCACGCTCAGGATCTCCCTGGGCTCGGACAGACCGTATTGGGCGAGATCGGAGGCGTCTTCCGTATCCACCTTGCGGGAGGCCTTCAAGTAGCTCAGCGCCGCCAACATGGGGGCTACTCTGTCCCTCGTCACGGACTCCTCGCCGTCAAGGAACCATTCGCCCTCCGTTGATTCCAGCCGCAGTTCCCGCTTATCCGACGGGTCTGTTATATCCACTCGGATTATGTCGCCGGTCGGGCGCTGAACCAGCCACAGACCGCGCGCCTTCGAAGGCATTCCGTCCTTCAGCAGCCAGAGGGCGGCCGCCGACGCCGCGAGAAGCATGATTCCGCAAAGGAGAGGGATAAATCTGCGCCGGCTCAATCGGACAGCCGCCTCCTCCAGACCGCGTACCCTAAGACGAGCACGGCCAGCGGAATTACGCATATAACGAGCGCCATGAGGGAAAAAACATCGCTTGAACTCCCCAGCTGCAGGGGCGGATCGACCAGGGACTTGGGCTGAATCGCCACCGACATCCCCTGTCCGGACAGCCATATCACGCCGCCCATGAAGGCGGCCAAGTTTCCGGCGAAGCGCACGGCTTCAAAGCTGGTGATGAAGTCGGTGCTGCCGAATAGCAGGATCCGGGATTTGTCTTCGAGGTTCTCGGCCGCCGCCGCAAGGGCAAAGGGCCCTTCTATGTCGTGTTCCTCCCTCTCCAGGGTTGAGCTCAAGGGATCCGTCTTTCCAAAACTCTTGTTTGAGGTGACGTAGAGAGCCGAGTTCCTGACGCCTGTCACTTCCGTTATCGAGACGCCTCGGCACCGCGGCATGACAGGCGACAGGCCCGATTCGCGCAGCATCGAAGTGGCCGGGTGATCCTCGGCCAGCGGACTTAGGATGACCGTATCGTTCAGAAACCGTTCGGCGTCGGACTCGACCATCAGCTCCGGCCTCAGCCCAAGTCCGAACAGACCCAGCGCTCGCTCGAAATTTGGCATCTTGGGGGCGAATATGTCGATGTAAAAAGCCGCTCTTCCTCCGTTTTTGAAAAATTCCTCCAGCAGCCCGACCTCTTCATCGTTCAGGTCACGCGCTGGGGCTGCGAAAAACAGGAGGTCGTTCTCCGCGAGTCTGACGTCGTTGTATATGAGGTTATAACTTTGAACGACGTAGTTTTCGTTCTCCAGCAAGCCGCTCAGATAATACAAATCCGACATCCGCCTTTCCCCGTGTCCCTCGACGAAATAAGCTCTGGGCTGAGGCCCGCCCATCAGCGACAATATCGCGGACGTGACGCGCTGTTCCGCCACCAGGCCGACGGCGTAGAGGCGATCGTCGTCGAGCCGCCATTCGTACAGATTCTGAGCCTTGATCACCCGGTAGTCGTTCCCCTCTCCAGCCTTGGTCACGATGATCGAGCTGTTCTCTATGCGACCGCCATCCCCCTCGAACTGACGAGTGAAGAGCGGGCTTCGCACCGGATCGATGTTCCTGACCGTCACGCAGGGAGAGGCCATCTCGTAACGGCGCAGGAGCTCGCCTATGGTCATGTCCTCCTCGCCCGTCGGATACACCGTATAGATCACGATCTCCCCGTCCAGGAGGGAGAGGACGTTTCTCGTCGCCTCGCTTATGGAATACACCCTGTTCCTCGTCAGATCCCAGTGGAGTCCGAACCTGTCCTCCGCCTCCTCGGCCAGCAGCGTTACCAAGACCGCGCACGCCAGGGTCACCGCCGCCATCGCTATCGTCCAGACTCCGCCCTTCTGCATGGCGGACGCCGCCAGTTTCGATGCCCTCTTCCAAGCTCGCGGTTTGGTTTCATCAAGGCCCGCCATCCCGGCTAGCGCATCCTCTTTTCCATCGCGAGGATGCTGAACGCCAGGAACGCCGCCGAGAAAACCAGATAGTAAATCGTCGACGACACGCTGAAGGAGCCGAACCGATACGGGGCGAAACGCCTGAACAGGGAGAACCAGTGCAGCATCGTGGAGATCGGCCCCACCTTCACCTTCGCTATCAGAAGGTCAAGCGTCAGAAACAGGAGCAGAAAACCGTACGCTCCGATGGCCGCCGTCAGCTGGTTTTCAGTGAGCGCCGACACGAACATCCCCACCGATATGAAGGCCGAACCGAGGAGGAAGAAGCCCAGATAGCCGTTCAATATGAGCGGCAGATCGGGCGCTCCGAACACGAACAAGACGATGGGATAGACGGACGTCAGAGCGCAGGTCACGGCAAACACGAAGAGCGCCGAGAAGAACTTTCCAAGCACTATCTCGGCAATCGAGAGCCCGGACGTCAGCAGGAGCTGATCCCTCTTCGTCTTCTTTTCCTCGGACAGGAGGCGCATGGTCAAAAGGGGCGACGTTATCATGAACACATAGACGCAGTTGTTCAACGTCGCGTTGAACTCGGCGTCGAGCGGCAGTATGTTGCCCGCCGCAAACGCCGCTCCGGCGAGAAACAAGAAGGCCGCTATGAAAACGTATCCGAGCATGGTCTTGAAGTATTCCAGGCACTCCCGGCGGAACACCGCTGTCATATTTTCCCCCCGCTCACGTCATACCCGACCGATACCGATTCGGTTTCAATCGGGCGTCATTGCAGATCCTCGTTGGCTGTCATCCTCAAAAATATGTCCTCGATGTCGGCCTCGACTGGCTTCATCATGAGCAGTTTCCTGCCGGAGTCCGCCATCGCGTCGAAGATAGCGGCGCGGATATCGGTCCCGTCCAGGCCGTACTCTATCTCCCAGTCGGAAGAGCCCATCTCCCTCTCGCCTATGAAACGAGACGCGAGAATCCCGCCGACGTTCCGCAGCAGAAGCTCGCACTCATCCCTCTCGCAGGCCGCGCGGATATGCAACTTCCCGGCACCGCCGCGCGAGGCCCCGATCTCGTTGACCTTGCAGTCATTCACAAGCCTTCCATCCCTCAGGATCAGGATTCTCTCGCATATTTCCGCGATCTCCGCCAATATATGCGAGCTGATCAATACGGTGCGGCCCGCGCCAAAATTGTGTATTTGAGAACGTATCTCCACTATCTGCTTGGGATCTAGTCCCGAGGTCGGCTCGTCGAGGATCAATATATCCGGTCCGCCAAGCATCGCCTGAGCCACTCCGACGCGCTGGCGGTACCCCTTCGAGAGATTCCGCAAGAGCCTGTTTTCCACGTCGGCAAGCCCGATTTCAGCGCAGATCCGTTCGGTCTCTCCCCCCGCCTCGGCGTCATTCATCCGCTTGATCTTTGCCACAAAGCGGAGGTACTCGATCGTGGTCATCGAATCGTAGAGCGGCGGCAGCTCGGGGAGATAACCGATATGCCGTTTCGCCCTCCTCGGCTCCTCCGCCATGTCCACGCCGGCGATGAGAACTCTCCCAGAGCTCGCCGGGAGATACCCGGTCAGCACGTTCAGCAGGGTGCTCTTCCCGGCCCCGTTGCGCCCTAGCAGGCCCACTATCTCGCCCTTGCCGATCGTCAGGGATATATCGCGCAGCGCCGGTTTCTTTCCGTAGGACTTGCTCACCCCATCCAGCCGTATCAGCGGCGCGTTCATCTCCGTTTGACGACCGCCGGACGGGTCAAGCGCGGAACAGGCTGCGTTGGACATTCTCTCCCCTCTCCCCGAGATTCGTTTTTACCCTTCAAAAGGCAACAACATCCCATTAGTCAATCGGAGACCGTATCCGCCGATTGCCTTCCGCTCTATCGATTGATGGCGATGGTCTATTTACTGATCAAACTGTCTACGGTCTCCGTTATGTTCTTCACGGTAAAGCCATACTTTTCAAACAATTTATCCGCTGGCGCGGACGCTCCAAAAGTGTCCAGCGTTATATATGCGCCATCCAGGCCGACATAGCCGCCCCAGGACGCGCTGACACCGGCTTCGATCGCAACCCTCTTTCTGACGTCCCCGGGGAGAACCTCGGCCTTGTAGGAGTCGTCCTGACTCTCGAACAGTTCCGCGCAGGGCATGCTGACGACCCTGACGCTGCGCCCTCTTCCCTCCAGCTCGGCCTTTGCCGCCACTGCCAATCCGACCTCGGAGCCCGTCGCGATGAGGATAGCTTCCGGCTTGGCTCCGCTCTCCCTCTCGAGAATGTACCCGCCCCTCAGCGCTCCGCTCGCACTGGAGTGAGCGAGCGGGGGAAGGTTTTGCCTGGAGAGGACCAGCGACACCGGGGCGTCGAGCTTCGTCAGAGCGAATTTCCACGCGGCCCTGGTCTCGATCTCGTCCGCCGGCCTGAACACCATCAGGTTTGGCGTCGCCCTGAGGGATGCGAGCTGTTCTATGGCCTGATGCGTCGGCCCATCCTCCCCCACTCCGATGCTATCGTGGGAGAACACGGATATCAGGGGAAGACCCATGAGCGCCGACAGGCGCAGCATGGGCTTCATGTAGTCGGCGAACACGAAGAACGTCGCCACATAAGCCCGAACCCCTCCGTGAAGGATCAGCCCGTTCCCAATGGCCGTCATGCCAAGCTCCCTGACGCCGAAGTGGATATTTCGGCCGCTGTAGTTCGACGCTGAGAAATCGGGTATCCCGCTCAGGACGGTTTTGTTGGATGGGCCCAAGTCGGCTGAACCGCCCATGAGGAAGGGGATCTTGTCCTTGACTTCGTTCAGGATGCGCCCCGAGATGTTTCTGGTCGCCTCAGCCTTCTCCCCGTTGGCCCAGGACGCCTCGTCTGCAAACGCGTCATCCGGCGTTCGCATCTTAATGCTCGCGTCCAGTTGTTCCGCTAAATCCGGGTGCTCCTTTTTATATTTCGCGTAGAGGTCGTTCCAACTGGCCTCAGCCGCCGCGCCCTTTTTCGCCAGATCTCCATAATGATTCAAAACGTCGCCGGGGACCGCGAACGCGTCGGGGATCGGCCATTTCAGGCTTTTCCTGAGCGCGGCCACGTTTTCAACTCCCAACGGCTCTCCGTGCGCGGATGCCTTTCCCTCTTTGGCCGGAACGCCATAGCCGATCTTCGTCGTGATTTTAATCAGCGACGGCTTGTCCTTCTCGGCCTTGGCCATGTCCAGTGCCCTTCCGACTGCGTCCCTGTCGTTCCCGTCGGCGACTGTGATTACCTGGAAATTACAGGCTTCGAAGCGTTTCGCGACATCTTCAGTAAACGCAAGCTCAGTGCTTCCCTCTATGGTTATGGAATTGGAGTCGTACAACACGATGAGACGCCCCAGCTTCAAGGTCCCCGCCAGAGACATGACCTCGGAGGATATGCCCTCCATCAGGCAGCCGTCGCCGCAGAGCGCGTAAGTATAGTGATCGACCACCTTGAAACCGTCCCTGTTGTAGCGCGAGGCGAGATGCGCCTCGGCCATGGCCATGCCCACCGCCATCCCGAGGCCAGCGCCCAACGGCCCGGTGGTGGCCTCGACACCAGCGGTATGTCCGTATTCAGGGTGCCCTGGCGTCAGAGAATTCAACTGCCTGAAGTTCTTGAGCTCGTCGATGGTCAGTTTGGGATAACCGAACAGGCAGAGCAGGGAATACAGCATGGCGGATCCGTGTCCGGCGGACAGGACGAACCGGTCGCGGTTAAACCAGCCTGGATTGCGCGGATTATGAGCCAGGTGATTGGCGAATAATTCATATATGACCGGCGCCGCGCCCAGCGGAAAACCGGGGTGACCCGAGTTCGCCCTTTGAACCGCGTCGGCTGATAATATGCGAATAGCGTCTACAGCCATCTGCTCTATTGCCATGTTTTTTTACTTTTCCCCTTTCGCCGCGTTCATAAATCTCCTCTGATATGTGATCACCTGCGGTGAAGCCGTGAATTTCGCGAGATAACCGGGCTCCGCTGTAATTACTATTCTGTCCGTCATATCCATGAACTCCGGTTCAACCAGCAGTTTGTCCAGCTCGGGATAGTTTCTCGTCCCCTCGACGCTGCAGATTATCAGCCTCGTGTCATCCAGGTTGCAGTTCCTCAGCATACGGAGGTTGTGCCTCACGGCATCCATGCCGTCAAACCCCTCCGGCTCGTTGATCTTCCTGTAGGCTATGGTCTCCCTCGCGATCTTCTCCACCAGCCTCAGATCAGCCTTTGTGTCCTCGCTGGAGAGGAAATCCCATTCGATGAGGAAGCTCCTGAGGTTCTCCAGGAACCTGTCGTCATTGGTCTTCTGATAGGCGGTTAACATTCCGTTGATGTACGTCGTGACACCGAACCTCTGCCTTATGAAGCTATTTATGAAGTACGGCTTCGCCTGCAGGGCCATGCCGGTCTGCCACGGCTCGAACATGAGCGTGTAGTTGATCCTGTACCCATGCTCTTTTAGTTTCAGCGCGAGATTGTGCCCCTTCAAGTAGTCGGCCGTGGGCGCGGCGTCAAATCTCGTGGACAGCTTTTTGCTGCCGGTGAGCAGCTGGCCGACGTTGTCCTTGTTGACGGGGCCGGTGTGGGGAACTTTGATGACGACCCTGTACTCGGACAGCATCTCCCTGAATTCCGCGACCTCGTCGAGGATCTGATTGAAGTCGGCGAACGGATCGTTTACCTCGACGCTTATGTCGCATCCGGGGCCAAGTATATTACCGATCTCGTTCATGACCTCGTTTCTCGTCTTGAATTTGTGTCCGACATTCGCTTTTTCGTTGTTGATGAAGAGGTCATAAATAATTCCGGGATTGCACGTCAGATTACCGATCATGTGCTTTATGGGCTCTATCTCGTATGGATTTGCGGTGTCGGCGGAGAATATGAATTTGGTCGGTCTTTTTTCGCCATTCTTGTCGTATGATATGTCCCTCACGAGGTCGATCTCGAGCAGTGAATCCTCCTTGAGGTTATACTCGATTCTGAAACCGGGCGGCGTCTCTCCCTCCGGCACCTTGAAGAGGTCTATGACGTGCTTGAAGCGGTCGCTCGCCCCTATGAACTTGACGTTTCCCTTGAGGAATTTATATTCAGCGAGGCTGATCTTCTTGTCCCACGCGCGCCTCACATAACCCTCGTCCTTCGAAACTATCTGCGCTGTTTCCCTTGGTAAAGCCCTGAGACTGTAACCGACAGTGTGCATTTTTCGTGCTCCCTTCGTCTGAATGTTTCGGAAAGTACCGGCAAAGCCGCCGAAACGATATTTAATCACATCGGAGATGACGGATTGGAATCAACGTCTCTGTTCTTATTTTTTCTCCGAGATATACTTGCTGTAAGCGTCCACCAGCGTTCCGGCGCTTCTGGTCCCGACAAGCGCGACGCCCAGGTGCTCGAACATGTAGAGCACCGCTGGAAGCGTGAACGTCCTCGGAACCCCGGAGACCTTGATCTTGGTATCTCCCGACAGATTGTCCTTCATGATGCGAACCTGCTTGATGTCTGGAAAGGCCTGGCTGCCGGTCGCCGTTTTTACATAGTTTATACCGAGAGAGCAGCTCATCTTCGTCAGTGTGGCGATCTCCTCGTCCGTCAAAAAACCGACCTCGAATATCAGCTTCGTGGCGCAATCCTTTCCGCAGATCCTGACAAATTCCTTTATCTCGGACTCCACAAGATTATAGTTCTTGTCCTTGAGCGCCCCGATATTGATGACCATGTCGCACGCCTTGCACCCGATCTTCACCATCTCCTCGAGCTCGACGTACTTGGCCTTCGAGATAGCCGTTCCGTAAGGAAATCCGATCACGGCGCTCGGTCCCACGCCGGACCCCTCGAGCTCCCTCTTGACCAACTCCGCCCAACAGGAGTTTACGTTTACGTTGGCGACCTTATACTTCTTCGCTATGTTGCAAGCTTCGATTATGTCCTTCTCCTGGAAATTGGGCGATAAATAAGCCAGATCAAAATGTTTCGCAAATTCTTCGACAGTGTACATATTTCCCCTCCTAATTTTTTGAGAATGCCGATTTAATCGGCGCTTCCCTTGGCAATGCCAACACATACGCCATCTTGGCGCTTCAGTATACGCCAACCGGCCGAGTCCGGTTCTGACCGCGCGCCGCAAAGCCAACTGACAGCATTTCACGAGCGCGGATTCGTGTCCCATTTACGATTACAAGTGCATAATTCCAGAGAAATACTGATTAAATCGATAAAACAGAGATTCAAAAACCTTGAAAACACGCCCTCTTAGGGTTTGAGATCCTTACCCTCAGGCACCTTAAATCTAATCAGTCTCTCCTTATAGATAAGCATTCCGTCGTATTTCGGATGTGATTTCACAGTCAACTCCCCTGAATTTATCTGAATATAGCATGATGAATTTGTTCTGTCAACAACATTTGTGAGCGTTGTGTCACTCGT
>JAISLO010000109.1 GCA_031290815.1 Synergistaceae bacterium
ACAGGTGGACTCCCAGCGGCCAGTCCTACGGGCGGACTGTCCGATGCCCGTCCTGCGGGAGGGATCTCCGACGCGCGGCCTGCGGGCGGAATACCAGATGCCAGTCCTGCGGGCGGAATGTCCGATGCCCGTCCTGCGGGAGGGATGTCCGACGCGCGGCCTGCGGGCGGAATACCAGATGCCAGTCCTACGGGTGGAATGTCCGACGCCCGTCCTGCGGGAGGGATGTCCGACGCACGGCCGGCTGGCGGTATGCCAGATGCGCGGCCCGCGCCGACAAGCGAGGACATGCGCCAAGCCATTAGAGATTCAATGCAATCGAACAGATAAAGGGGGCCTTCGAAACGATGTCTTTGTTCTTATCGAAGAAGCAAAAACAGGAAGAAGTGCAAAACGTCCCGCTGGTGGTCGACGAGCGGACGAGGCAGGAGATCGCAGAGAACAACCCGTGGATGAAGGCAAAAAAGCGCCACATCAACGTGTATCACGAGCTGGCGTCCTCCGTGGCTCAATGGCGGCTCGCCACGTTTACGATGCTCGTCCTCGTGGTGATCTGCGTTCTATCGAACCTGTCGCTCGCTAAGAGCGTGAAGATCCAGCCGTACGTGATACAGGTGGACGAACACGGATACGCGATACCGGTCAGCGAGATAAGCGCGTCGAACGTTGACGCTCGCGTCGTGTCCGCGCAGATAGGGATGTTCATCATCAACAGCCGCGTCAGGACTTCTGACCTCGCGGCTCAGTTGAAATACTCGGAGAATTCGTACAAATCGGTGGCCCTCGACAGCGCCGCTATGACGCTGCTAAACGATTACTACCGCGAATCGCCTCCGACGAACGCCCAGTACCCCGTAAGCGTGAAAATACTGTCCGTAAAACCGATAAACAACGCGTCCTACCAGGCGAGCTGGACGGAAACCGTGAGGGCCGGGGAAGGCGTTCAGGAGTTTGGCTTTCTAGGCGTGTTCACCGTGGTGGTTTCCCCGCCGCAGGATTTCGCGCTGCTGGTGGACAATCCTCTGGGCGTGTACATCACCGATTACAACATTATCAGAAGCTACTAGCGGGGTGACTAAAATGATTGAATCTTACAGGCGCAAACGGCTAAACTTGTCATCGTCACTCATTGCGGCTGTCGCGGCGGTCTTGCTCCTCGCCTTGGCCTGCTTTGGGCAGTTTGCCCTGCTGGGAGGCGAGGAGGCTTACGGCGCGACGATCATCAATGGGGAGGAGGGCGCCCAAATTTCGGAATCAGGCGGTGTTTCCTCCACTTCCGCCGACGTGCTCTCGCATGTGGAAAATATAGAAAAAATAATGGGGGAGACGCCGTTGGACGGGCTGATCGATCCTATCGAAGGGCTCGTCGAGACCGCATCCGGCGAAGAGGTGATAGAGGTCGAGGATCCCGACTCCGCAGTGCTTGCGGAGAAGATGAAGGCACTCGACCGTCCCCTGCCGATGAGGAATATAGACAAATCAGCGGTGGATCTCGCGAAAGCCTACGACGAGGCACAGGGCGCGCCCATGCCCTACTTGCAGGGAAACGGCAGGATAAATTTCTTCTTCGGCACTCTCAATCCGCGCATAGTGTGCAGGCCGCTCAGGCTGACTGACATAGAGCTCGAGCCGGGGGAGCGCGTTACGAACGTCCACATATCCGACGCCATCCGTTGGATAGTGTCTGGGGCATCGAGCGGCATGGAGGGAGCGCTTACCACGCACGTGATAGTGAAACCGCAGCTCCCTGACATTTCCGCGAACATGCTGATTCACACGGACAGAAGGACGTACTCCATCGAACTCATATCCATAACGGAGGGGCAGTTCATGCCCTTGGTCGGGTTCGTGTACCCGGAGATGTCCGGAAGCACAAAGGCGTCCGACGCCGCGTCATGGCAGAAGCTGCTCGACACATACAGACGCTCTAACGAGTCCGCGCGTTCGAAGAAGGAAGAGGAAAAGGTCCGCCAGCGCGAGCTTGGAGCGCGAGGCATAAATCCAGCCGAAGCGTACCTGAAATACACGATAAAGACAGTGAAGGGCAAAAACGTCGCATGGAAGCCGATCGCGGCGTATGATGCCAGAGGCCACACGTACATAAAGATGCCGGACATGATGCAAGTGACTGAGGCCCCGGCGTTCTTCATCAAAGCGAACGGCAAGGAACTGCTGACAAACTACCGCATCGAGGGGAACACGTACATTATTGACAGGCTGTTTGACATCGGCATTCTCCAAGTCGGCGGCGACAGGGTGGCCATATACAGGACCGATCCAGTGTCAGGCGAAAAGAGATGACGGAGATGAGGATATAGACATGGCTGACCAGAAGGACAACAACTATTTCGTCCCCGATTTTGGGGAACACGATGCCGGGAAGGCCACTAAGGTCAAAAACAGCCCCAAAAGCACGCGGATTATATGGATAGTGACCGGATCGATGGCGGTCGTCATGGGGATAATCGTATTCAGTATGGGCAGCCGCCAACAGAGGGAGGCGGAGGAAACCATTCGCATCCAAACCACTCAAACCGCGCCGCCCACCGCCGCCGAAGTGAAGCCGGCCATCGGCGTGTTCAGCGACTCAGAGGCGGTCCGCGAGAGGATCTACCGCAACATGAGGGAGCAGATAATTCAGGAAACGGAGGCCGCGTCGTCTGACAAAGCGTCCGCTGCTGCGGCCGCGGTCGCCGGCCAGACGGAACCTGAAAAGAAAAGAAATATCCGCGTCGTAAGAAAACCGCCGTCCGACGCGCTCATTGCCTCGCGGCTGATGGCCGCTGAGGCATTCAAGGCCGCTCCGAACGTGCAGATAGAAGCGGCCGCCACGGCTTCGGGCGAAGCGGACGCCATCGCGCCCGCCTCGAGCGGCACCATGGACGAACTGCTGTCGTCATTCCCTCAGGCTCCCGGCGGCATGACGGGAACAGGCAGCGCGGGCGCGTCCGGCTCCTCCGCGAGCGCTCAGGCAGCGGGCGGAAGCGCGATCGCGCAAAGACGCGAAGACTCCGTCGACCCGAACGCGGGCGCGATGGCGCATCAGGACAGGGCAAACGCCTACGTCACCGCGAACACAGGCGTCAGCGGTTCCGGGGCTCAAGCGGAGTACCTGTCGTCCACGAGGCGCGAGCCGCAGTCCAGATATGAACTCAGCGCCGGCTCAATAATCAGCGGCGTGATGGTCGGCGGCATAAACAGCGACCTCCCGGGCACGATACTGGGGCAGGTCACGCAGAACGTGTTTGATACCGCGACCGGCGCTCACCTCCTGATACCGCAGGGCGCCAGATTGGTAGGCGCATACGACTCCCATGTCGTGTATGGCCAGAACCGGTTGTTGGTAGTGTGGAACAGGATAATTTTCCCCGACGGCACGTCTCTCAATCTGGAGGGTATGCTGGGCAGCGACCAGCGGGGATACGCCGGTTTCAAGCAGAAAACAGACCACCACTACAGCAGGATGATCGGGGCCGCGATATTCGCCTCTGTGATCGTGACGGCTGGCAAGGAGGCGACGAAGGATGACAAGAGCGCTTCCGGCACCGATTCGGATGGAGATAAAGACAGCAGCGAGTCGGTCTTCGCGGAGTCGGTGATGGAGAACGTGACGAACATATCGTCTCAGATGATAGAGAAGAACATGAACATCGCGCCTACTTTGCGCATACTGCCGGGCTATCGTTTCAGCATAGTCACGACGAAGGACGTAACTTTCGCCGAGCCCTACGTGGTTCCGGGAGACCGCTGATGATACGCCTGCGTTCGGCTTTTATCGTCACGCTGATTGCGGTGGTGCTCGCGTTCGCCGTAGGCGTTCAGGTTGGTTACCTGACCTCGCGCGTCTCCAAGCTAGGAAGCGGGGTGGAACGCTGGGCAAACGAGGTGAAGCTCGACATTACCAGGATTAAGGAGGCGGATACCATCCCTTGAGGCAGAAGTTCGACTCGAAAGCGCTCGGAATCGTGTCGTTGATGCTGGCAGTCTCAGGCGGTCTGGTGTGCGCCGCGTACGCGACCGGGATTCGGATAAATCTGTCGAGCTCGCACGTCGGCGCAGGAATATGGAGGGCCGTGCGGGTGGATAATATAGCGGTGGGCGACGTAATCGGCTACAATAAGGACGAGTTCTACGCGCGAATGCCGGCCGTCAGCGAGGACAGGATGATCTTCAAGGCCCCGATGGTGATAAAGAAGGTAGCGGCCCTGGCGGGAGCGGTGATCGAGCTGTCGGGGGACGCGGTCGTGATAGACGGCGTAATGCATCCGAACGCGCGCATATACGACGACACTTGAAGGAAGATAGACTACCCGGTCATGGTGCAGAGAGGGAGCGTGTGGTTGATGGCGGATTCTCCGAACGCCTACGACTCGAGGTATCACGGCCCCATACCCGTGAGCCTGATAAGGGAAAAGCTAAAACCCGTATGGGTTTGGTGAACCAGCGGAGTTTTTTCTTAGATTTACCAAAAGGAGTTTACAGAGAATGGATTTTTCACAGAGTCAACCTGGACAGATGAACATCGACATAGATAACGAGAGCGGCGTTTATACGATAAAACTCGGGGGATTCGTGGACACTGCGTCGTCCCCGTTTCTTCAGAAAAAAGTTGAGGATATAGCGAGCTCTACCTACGAGAAGGGAGGATTTAACATCGTGTTTGACTTAGATGCGGTGGAGTTCGTGAGCAGCGCAGGTTTGCGGGTATTCCTGCTAGCGAGGAAAATAGCCGACAAACAGAAGGGGAATATTACGCTGATAAACGTCAGGGAGTCGATCCGTGACGTATTGAAGATGACGGGTTTCGCGAAAATACTGAACATAAAATGAGGAAGGTGTCGGGAATGAGGAATCATGGGAAAATTACATTGATGCTGCTTCTGGCGGCAGTGCTGGTCTGCTTGGCCGTCTCTGCAGCGGCGGCTGAGGACGGCATTGGGATGGTACTATCGCTGGAAGGTGAGGCTACCGCGCTCCGCGGAGGCGCAGAAGTGCCCCTCGAGGTTCGCTCGCGCGTGTACGAGAGCGACGTAGTGAGCGTGTGGATGGATTCGAAGCTGCAAATACTGCTCGACGATGAGACGTCGTTGACGCTTGGCCCGGACTCGACGTTAGATCTTATCGAATTTTCAGAGGAAGCGGGCGGGGAAAAATTCGAGTCACGGCTCTCCGAGGGCTCCATGCGCATAATAACCGGCGAGACCACGGAGCGCAATCCGGATGGTTTTAAAATCACTACGCGGCACGCCGCCGTGGCGATACGCGGAACAGTGCTGTCGCTCGTAACGAACGACGATTTCACGCGCGTCGATGTGGAGAGCACGAAGAGGACCGTTCTCGTGAACATGCAAGAGATATCAGAGTTTAACAGGATGACGATACACGCGGACGGCACGGAGGAGATAACGCCCCTGCCGGTCGAGGAGAGGGCGGGCGATATGCAGCGCCTCTCCGGCGCTGCGCGGCCAAATGTAGAGCGAGTAAACGCGCCGACGGCGCTTGCGGGATCCGATGTGCAGGCAGAAAACATCCCTCTCGGCGCGGGATTACCCGCCGCTCCGCAAGCCTATGAAACGTCCGAGAGCGCGGTTCTCCAGCTCGGCCTGTTGGCGCGCGAACCTGAACCGTCGACGCCAGAGCCTACGGCCCCGACGCCAGTGCTTACAGTCCCGACGCCAGAGCCTACGGCCCCGACGCCAGAGCCTACAGTCCCGGCGCCAGTGCTTACAGTCCCGACGCCGGAACCTACAATCCCGACGC
The DNA here is from genome assembly GCA_031290815.1 of Synergistaceae bacterium. Classification (GTDB taxonomy): domain Bacteria; phylum Synergistota; class Synergistia; order Synergistales; family Synergistaceae; genus JAIRWR01. The sequence goes on from JAISLO010000109.1 coordinate 5,761, forward strand.
CAGAGCCTACTATACCTATGCCTGAACCCACAGCCCCGACGCCAGAACCTACAATCCCGGAGCCTGTACCTACTGTCCCCGAGCCGGAGCCGCCGACTCCCGAACCTGCTCCAGTGCCTGTACCACCGGCAGAGATCCCTGCAAATATCGATGACAAGACCGATATCGATAACACGACCAATATCAATGACAAGAACAATATCGAAGACAAGGCCGATATCGATAACCCGATCCCGCCCTCCTCTTACCCGACCGAGAGCACGGAACATGACGAGTCCCCGGGCTCCCCGAGCATAAACAAAAAATGACACTGATGTTGCGGGCCGCTACGAAATTCATGCCGACGATAGTGGAGTGAGTAATCCTATCGACGTAGGCGATATTACGGGCGAACTCCATCCCCAGCAATGACGCGCCAGGTGATGGACACTGTATATACGCGGCATCAACCGTGTAATTGACGCTAAATTAATATTTAAGGGGATAGTGCTATTTATGAGACGGTTTTTCG
>JAISLO010000110.1 GCA_031290815.1 Synergistaceae bacterium
AATAACTTGACTATTTCGGAACTGTAAAGGGAAAATTTAATCATCGGCTACTGATACCTACAGCACTTCTATGATGGTTAAATGCTGAAACTGTCAAGTTATTATTCGACAAGTCCTTAGGATAAACGGAACCTACTTTGAAACGTTCCACAGGCTCCATGTGTCCGCCAGAAAACCTAGCGAATCAAGCGCGGCGGCGATCTGACGCAAAGAGAGGACGCTCGCTATGGCGCAGATAACGGTTCTGGGAAACAAAATCAAGATAATTTCCACGAATGAGGAATGCGCGACAAAAAACCAGATTTGAAGGGCTATTTCCGCGACTATACCGCCATCGGCGAACCTGAACGCCGTTTTTATCAAATAGATCGATTCGGCGAGTGGGAGTGACATTATGAGAACGAAAAAAACAGAACTCTCTCGGAATGAAAATGCGCGGAGGCATCCGGAGGGCGTCGTCGCCGGAGATATATCTCCGGGCGACGCCTCCGGCAAGCTCTCGGCTCAGGCCGAAGCGCAGATCAACCCTCCCGGGCGAGACTCACCGGGCGTTCGCCTCGACTTTGCGCGAGAGAGCAGGAAGGGCGTGGGCGAGGTTGTCTACTGTCCAGGAAAATCGGATGAACAGTTGCGGTTCATCGCGGACAGCGTCCGCTCGAAGGGGGCGAATATGGCGTTCAGCAGGATGAGCCCAGAGCAGGCCGAGATGATCTCAAGCGGAAACCCTCCGCTCGTGTACAATCCGATATCGCGCCTTGGGACGATAGGCGGTCACGACGTGAGGGCGGTCTGCGCCGTGGCGGTCCTCACGGCCGGCAGCAGCGACGTGCCGATAGCGGAGGAGGCGGCTGGGATCGCGGAGTTCCATGGAGCGGAGATCAAGCGTTTTTACGATGTCGGCGTCGCCGGACTGCACAGGCTGCTTGGAATTTTGGATGAACTGAAGGACTCGGACGCCGTCATAGTGGCCGCCGGCATGGATGGAGCGCTGCCCAGCGTCGTGGCCGGCCTGGTTCCGTGCCTCGTAATAGGCCTCCCGACGTCGGTCGGCTACGGCATAGCCAAGGGCGGGAAGGCCGCTCTTTCCTCCATGCTGGCCTCCTGCTCCCCCGGGCTCGTCGTGGTAAACATAGACAACGGCGTCGGCGCTGGATTGGCGGCGTTCATAGCGGCAAAACGAAGGGGAGGGGAAGGGAGTTGAAGGCGTTGACCCGAAAAATAGAGACCGTAGCGCTGATAGGTCTTGGCGCGATGGGGTGCGCTTATCTAAGTAAGATAGCCGAGACATTTCCGATGGACAGGATAAGAGTTGTGGCGTCTGGCGACAGGGCCGAGAGGTATAGGGCAAACGGGGTGACTGTAAACGGCAGGCGCATACGGTTTCCCATATTCGAGCCCGGTGACCGCGTCCCTCCTGCCGATCTGCTGATATTCACCGTAAAGCACAACCAACTCGGACAGGCCATTTGCGACGCGAGAGGTCAGGTTGGGCCGGATACGGTTGTCATCTCGCTCTTGAACGGCATCACGAGCGAGATTGAGATTGGGGAAGCCTATGGAGCGGAGAAGGTCCTATGCAGCCTGGCGATGGGAACCGATCCGATCAGGGCCGGCGACGACACGACATTCACCACCCTCGGCACGATTCCGTTCGGAGAGGCGGTAAACCGCGAGGGAGAATACTCTCGCAACGTCCTGCGAGTCGAGGAATTTTTCAAGGAGACTGGGCTTAGGTACGAGATACCGGAGGACATGACGAAGGCACTCTGGAAGAAGTTCATGATGAACGTTGGGGTCAATCAGGTGACGGCGGTGCTCAGATGCGGATATGGAGCGCTGCTTGGGGCAGGACTGACCAGAGACCTCGCCGTCGCCGCCATGACTGAGGTCACGGTCCTCGCGGAGAGAGAGAAAGTCAATCTTACCGAGAGCGATATAGAGGATTGCCTGAAGGTCCTCGGGACACTGTCGCCGCAGGGCAAGACCTCGACGCTCCAGGACGTTGAGGCTCGCCGTCAAACCGAGGTCGATATATTCGGCGGCACAGTCGTGAATCTGGGCAGGAAACACGGCGTCCCGGTTCCGGTCAACGAGATGCTGTTCAAGCTCATCAAGGCGACCGAGGAATCCTACCCTCACTCCATCTACCCCTGAGCCGAACTGTGTACTGGAACTTCGGAGGCATACTCAAGGGACCTCTTGACGCCAGGTTCTCCAAGCAAGCTGGAGGACTCGTCGTCGAGATAGGCTTTGGGAACGGGGAGCACCTGGCGCACCTGGCGAAGAAGATGCCGGATGCTCTGGTCGTCGGCATCGAGGTCTCGCAGTGGTGCATTACGAAGGCCGCTCGCAGGACGATCGAGACGGGGCTCGAAAACATCCGCCTGGTTCACGGCGACGCCAGGCATCTGCTCCCGAGGATGTTCGAACCCTCGTCCGCATCGCATATATACATGAATTTCCCATGTCCCTGGCCCAAGAGGAGGCACTCGGGCCGCAGGGTCGCACGTCCTGAGTTTGCCGAGCTCATGGCGTTCTGCCTGGCGCGCGGGGGGAAGTTCATCCTCGCCACGGACGTGAGATGGTATGCCGAGGAGACCAGGGAGATATTCGATAAAACGGCATGTTTCGACACCGGGGACGTCGTAGTCAACGGAGAGCGTGATTACGTGACGAAATACGAGCGAAAGTGGCGGACCATGGGGAGGGATACGTACACGATGACGGCGGTTAAAACAGGGCCCGATGCGAGCGACGCCTGCGGCGGCATGGCGGACGAACCGGCATGGATCGATACTCCAGCCGATCCGAGCGGCATCAGGCCGAAGGCCATGACGCTGGCCGGGGAGACCATAAAGGGGCACGGCTACATTGTGATATTTCGCGACGTTTTTTTCTCAGACGCCTGTTGTGCGCTGATCACTGCCATATCCGTGGACGAAGGCTTCGAGCAGCACTACCGCTTGAAGCTGACGCCGTCACAAAGCGGGATCGTCTGCAGACTGGACTCGATAGGACACCCCTACATGACGCCGGGCGTGAGGGCCAGCGTCAGATATGCGGCAAGGAGAATGGCGGAAGCGCTCCCAGGGGAACCGTAATATCCCTATCCCAGATAAACTGGAAAAATAGCCTTCTAATTTTCGTGCCAAATTTGGCATGAAAATTTTTGCTAAGTATCTATCCCTTCTTTCTCCTCCAGATGGATGAGTTGTTCACGATGAACGCGACTGCCACTACGAGCGGGGATATCGCGACGACGATCAGCGTCTTTGTCAGGCCGACGCGGTCCGCGAGCATCCCTATGGGGTAGGCGACAATGTTCGCGATGCCCCACGCGACGCCCATTACAAGCGAGCTTGCCGTGCTTCTGGACTCTGGAATTTGTTCCTGAGCCATAGCGAGAGTAATGGGGTTTGTGGCGGCTATGCACGCGCCTCCAAGCGTGAAAAACACCAGGGACGTCATGCCCTTTATCAGGATGCCGGGGATCAAAAACACCGGCGCCAGCGTCAGCATCAGCGTTATTATCCTGACCTTGCCGAATTTGTCGGACAGACGTCCTCCGAATATATTGGCGATCGAACCCGCAATCGTGAACGAGAACAGAGCGATCCCGCCCATCTCCATGCTTCCGCCCCGATCTGTCACCAGCAGTGGGAGAAAAACCCTTATCCCCTGCGAGGATGAATCCCTTATGATGGATACCAACATGAGCGGCATACAGATCAAGAGCACGCGGAACATTCCGGAGAAAAATTTTTCGCGGGGCTTGACCGTGCCGCTCTCGGAGCGCCCGGGTGCCTTGGGCTTCGGGTTTCTGATGTTGATCTCTTTGGCGATGATCTTTTTCATGAGCATTATGAGTATGAAGAGGGGAATCAGGGCGAGCGGCATGAGGCTGGGTCCGGCCATGCGCAGCAAAGATACGGCATAGAGCGGGCTCAGAGCCGCGCCGAGAGTGCCGGCAGAGCTGAATATGGCTATGTACAGGCCCAGCCTCCCAGCTCCTCCGAACTTTCCAGTGAGGCCGTGAGCCTGAGGGTGAAATGAGGCCGTCCCAATCCCCATTATGGACACGAAGATGAGCAAAATTCCAAAGGTCGGGGCGATGGGGAGCAGATAAGCGCCCGCCGCCGTGAACAGCGGCGAGTAGATGACGAACGCCGATCCTCCCAGCCTGTCCGCGAGAGCGCCGGCGACCGGCTGAAATATCAGGTTCATAACTCCGAAGAGCGTGCTCGCGAATCCTGCCTCCCCGAGGGACAGGGACAGCCGCTTGACTATCTCCGGCATGAGCGTCGGAAGAAATGTCGGGTGAAGATCGTTCAAAAAGTGGATGCATGAGATCCCTGAGATTGCGGGCGGTCCGGCCGTCGCCCCCTCTTCTGCGGAACGCGGGAGCGATTGCGCGCCGCCCGTAAACTCGCTTGAATTTTTCAATGTATTGTTTCCTCCCTTGATCATCGGCGGACTATTATAATTTGGGCGAGACTGATATATTATAGTTCAAGTCAGCAGGGCGCGTTTCCGCCGCACAGGGATTTTTCTCATGACGCACACAGCCTCCACGTGCGAGGTCTGCGGGAACATGTCGAAAGCGGATACATCCTCCACCTCATACATGCCGCCCTCGGATAAGCGGGAGACATCCCTGGCGAGGGTCGCGGGATTGCATGACACGTACACCACCTTCTCGGGACGCGCTTGCCTTATCCCCTCCGTCACCCTCTCGTCACAGCCTGTCCTCGGAGGGTCAAGCACAATGACCTCGTACCGCCCGCCCTCCAGGTTTTCGCCGCTGATCATGAAGTTCTCGGCGGAACCTGCTATGGCCCTCACGTTGCAGATGCCGTTCAGTTCCATATTTTCCTTCAATTGCCGGACCGACTGGCCTCTCTCCTCGACGGCGTCGACATGTCCGGCGGCGTCCGCCAGATAAGCGGTGAGGCTGCCGACGCCGCTGTAGAGCTCCAGCGCCGAGGATGCGCCGACAGATTTGACCACGCTCTTCACGCGCTCGAACATCCTCTCTGCCTGAGGCGAGTTGACCTGAAAGAACGACGATATGTCACAGCGGAATTTATATCCGCCGAGACGCTCGCCCAGCAGCCCTCTCCCGTGAATCACCCGGCTGACCGGGCCCCAGACGAAATTGCCGGGCGCTGTGTTAACGTTCAGCACCGCCCCGGTCATCTCGCGGTTTTCCATCCCGATCTCCTGATAAATATGCCTGAGCCTGCCTAGTTCCCTAGCGCTGAGATCCCTCGCCATCACGATGCCAGAGATCACATCCTCGCGGGTTCCTCTCTCACCGGAGCGCATCGCTATGTGGCGCATATCTCCGGACTTCTTGGCCTCGTCGTATGCTCGGAAGCCCGAGTTTTGAAGGGCCGTCATCGTCTGGGAGATCAGCCGGCCGATCGGCGGCCTCAGAATGGCGCAGTCCCCGAAGGGGATGACGTTGTGCGTGCGGCGTTCGTAATAGCCGCACACGACGCGCCCATCGCCCCTGCCGCGAAATGGCAGCGTGGTCTTGTTCCTGTACCCCCACTCCTCTGGAGACGGCTCGCAGTCGATCTTCCCGGTATAACACGCCCTTCCGATCCGTCTCAATGCGTCGGTCAGTATCCTGCCCTTTATTTCGAGCTGGGAAGGGTAGGAGGCGTGCTGGAGATGACACCCTCCGCACCGGCCGTACTGTTTGCACCTAGGTTCTGTTCTGTCAGGCGACTTCTCCAAAATGTCGATCACCGCCGCTGCGGCGTATTTTTTGCTCAGCCTGGTCACACGGCAGACAGATGTCTCCCCCGGCAGGGCGCCAGGCACGAAGACAACGAACCCGCCGCTCCCAGCTCGCGCTATGCCCTCGCCTTCGCTGTTGATGGAATCTATATGAACGGTAATTGTCTCTCCCTGTCTCACGCACGAAGCCCCCCGGCGCTGTCAAAACCGCATTCAGGTGACCATAATAAGCCCAACCATCGCAATTCGCAATATGAGTATCAAGTTGTTTAAGATAACAAACTATAATGGTCCCGCGAATCAGAGCCGCCATCAGAATGACCGGCGAGTGCTTTTCTATGACGCGGCGCGCGGGCTTTACAGCGATATCCATCAATCGTACAATACTTGCGCTGCGTATTTTTCATTACCCGATTGGAGGAGATAATTTTGACAGCCAGCAATGGTGAAGGCGGCAAGCCGGTGGTTGGATTCATTGGGACGGGGGTCATGGGGCAGTCAATGGCGGGACATCTCATAGACGCCGGATACAGCCTCAACGTGTACAACCGAACCGAGGCGAAGTGTGAACCGCTCGTCAGGAAGGGCGCGAAACTCAAGGGCGGCCCCGGCGAGGTGGCGGCGGACAGCGACATTGTGATAACGATAGTCGGTTTTCCAAAGGATGTCGAGCAGGTCTACCTCGATCCGGGCGGAGTGATTGACCGCGCCAAGCCCGGATCTCTGCTGATCGACATGACTACGTCGAGCCCGGAGCTAGCCGAGCGAGTCTATAATGCCGCTCGCCCCAAGGGACTCGGCGCGTGCGACGCTCCGGTAACCGGGGGAGACAGGGGGGCTCGGGAGGCAACGCTCTCAATACTGGTCGGGGGAACCGTGGAGGATTTCAACCGCGCCCTGCCCCTTTTTAAAATCATGGGCAAGAACATCGTGCACTTAGGCCCGGCTGGATTTGGCCAGAGGGCAAAACTGGCGAATCAGATCATAATAGCCGGGACCATGCTCGGGATGTGCGAGGGATTGGCTTACGCCAGGAAATCCGGCATAGACATCCAGAAACTGTTCGACTGCCTTGCCAATGGAGCGGCTGGAAGCTGGAGTTTGACGAACTACACCCCTCGCATCCTGAATGGGGATTTCAATCCTGGATTCTTCGTCAAGCACTTTGTAAAGGACATGAGGCTGGCGTCGCAATCGGCCAAGGATGCCGGGTTCTCTCTGAAGGGACTGGAGACGGCGCTCGAGCAGTATATCAAGCTCGAAAACGACGGTTACGCCGAGAGCGGAACACAGGCGTTGTACAAGCTCTATTGCGAGGAGTAGCGCGGTCGAGGAATATTCGCGGCAGTGCGAAAAAAATTCTCCTCGAACCTTTTTAAGGGGACGGATGATTTTTACGCGTTATTTCCAATCGCTCCGTCTTTCCATAAGAACGACGCTTCGCCACTCGCCGTCGCGGTCTTGGGCAATGCGCTCGCGTATTCCGACGTGTCTGAACCCGCATGACTCGTGCAGCGCGACGCACGCGTCGTTTCCCTCTATTATGCCTGACTGGAGCGTCCAAATACGGTTCAGTTCAGACTGTCTGGTGAGAAATGTGAGGAGCAATTTCCCGATCCCGCGTCCCTGATATTGGGCCGACACGTAGATACTCGTCTCAGCGACTCCTCTGTAGGCCCATTGAATGCTTGCGGGGGAGAGCGCGGCCCATCCCATGACTACTCCGGCGATCGCGGAAACCAGCCTGCAATTCTTCAGGTGCGTCGTGTCCCATCTCCCATAGGGAGGGACCGATCTTTCGAAGGTCGCTATTCCGCTGTCGATCCCCTCCCGGTAGATCTCCGAGACGATCTTCCAGTCATCTTCTCTCATGAACCTGACTGCGATCCGCGCCTCGAGGTCAGGAACGCTCACGACTACTCCCCCTCGGGAACCGCCTTCACCGACATAAGACCTTCTATTTCATCCACGGGCAGGGCTACGACGACGCCCTGCGCGTCCGTATTCATCCCGCACGACTGAGTGATCGCCCGCATTATCTCGTTCTTCTTGTCGTGATTGACGAGAATGGCGACGATGTCCTTTTCAAGCTGCACGGAGATACCGAAGAACTTTGCGTCCTCATCCATCCCGACCTTCCTGCCGTGGAGAACCGTTCCTCCCCTGGCACCCGCCGCTTTTGCGGACTCCATGAGTTCTTTTACATATCCTTGATTCACTACTGACAGAATCATATCATATTTTGGCGCGCATTTGACAGTCTCCAATTTATCCTCGTCCTTCCTCGGTTCGATATCCTTCGTTATAAGCTGAAGCGCGGCGTTGTTTATCCCTGAAATCGGCATCGTGAACGCAATCCCCTTGCCCGGCTTTCGCAGTTTCAGTCTGTCCGAGATAACGCTCATCAGCTCTGATATCTTGAAGTCGGCTTCGAGGCAGCAGACGAGGGACTTATCGATGGAGTCCAGACCAAGGAGCGCCATCATATCCGAACCTGCCGTCCCCTACCCCAGCGT
>JAISLO010000111.1 GCA_031290815.1 Synergistaceae bacterium
CCGGGGCGCATAGGCACAGCCCGCATCGATTATCTGGACAAGGTTCGCGCCGAGAAGGCCGGGTGCACGGTGGAGGAGATTCAGAAGGCGGCGTTCAAGGGCATACCACTCGGGCGCTACGGCAGACCGGATGAATACGGGCGGCTCGCCGTGTTCCTCTGCTCCGCCGCGAATACATTCATCACCGGCCAGACCGTGCTAGTCGACGGCGGCATGGTGAAGGCCATATAGAAGCCGTCTGGAGGTATCCTGCGTGGAAACTGAGAATTATTTCTCCGATATGACGCGAGGCAGCTCCGCACTGGTTCTGCACGAGCGCGACAACGTGGGCGTTGCGCTTTCGGATCTGAAGGCGGGAGATTCGGTGACCGTGATCGAGGGCGGCGGCGCTAAGTATGACTTCACGGTGAGCGAGGATATCGCTTTCGGACATAAGTTCGCTCTGCGCGCGCTTCCCCCGGAATCACGAGTCTACAAATACGGCGAGGAGATCGGCAGGATGAGTTCCGGAGTGGACGCCGGCGGATGGATCCACGTACACAATATGTACTGTGACAGGGGAATGAAGTGAGATGGATAGTTTCTTGGGCTATCGGAGGGAGAACGGATCGGTCGGCGTACGCAACCACATTGCGATCATACCGTCGGTGTTTTGCGCTGCCAAGGTCGCGCAGCGAATAGCGGCGAGCGTGCCGGGGGCGATAGCTTTTTCCCACCCTGTCGGCTGCAGCCAGGTTGGGGAGGATCTCGAGATAACGGCGAGAACGCTGACAGGCATTGGTAAAAACCCCAATTTTGCGGCGGTGGTCGTTGTCGGGCTTGGCTGCGAACGCTTCTCCCCGGGCGAGCTAGCGGAGGGTATTTCCTGCACGAACAAGCGCCTTGAGACAGTGGTGATTCAGGATGCCGGAGATTCGATAAAGGCTGCGGACGCCGGCATCCACTACGCGATGGGAATGATGCAGGCCGTATCCGCGGAGAAACGCGAAGAGTTTCCGGTGAGCGAGCTCATGATCGGTCTGAACTGCGGCGGTTCGGACATGACGTCGGGTCTCGTAGCCAATCCCTCTCTGGGAGTTGCCTCGGACAAACTGGTGAGTCAGGGCGGCTCGTCGATACTCAGCGAACTGACCGAACTCCTGGGCACGGAAGAGATCCTTGCGAGGCGCGCCTGCAGCGAGGAAGTCGCGAGCGATATATTGAGCGCCATACGCTCGATGGAGGAACGTCTTGCCGGGCAGATACAGAAATCGAGCAACGATAAGCGTAAAAACCTCATATCGACCGGCAATTTCGACGGGGGCCTGTCGAGCGTGGTTGAAAAATCGCTCGGCAGCATGAAGAAATCGGGCGAGGAGAAGTTCGTCCAGGTATTCAAGTACGCGGATGCCCCGACAAAAAGAGGCTTGCTGCTCATGGACAGTCCAGGGCATGACGGCGAGGTTACGACGGGCGAGGTCGCGGCAGGCGCTCAGATCATATGCTTTCCCACGGGGCGCGGGACGCCGACGGGATTTCCAGGAGTTCCTGTTGTCAAGATAACGGGGAATCCCCGCACCTATGAGCGAATGAAGGAAAACATGGATATCAACGCAGGGAAAGTGATCTTGGGCGCTTCGTCCATCATCGAGATGGGAGAGGAGATATATGCCGAGATCATCGAGGTCGCGTCTGGCAAATTGACCAAGGCTGAGATCCTGGGACATGACGAACAATTTTGCGTGACGCGCATGCCGTGAGAGATTGACAAAAGAGAGGTGATACGATTTCGACTTCAACCAAGCGCCAATGTCGCGTCGCGATACCGCATAAATACTGTTGCGGAAATCTTTTGACCTTGGGCTATGATTTCAAACCGGCGAGAGATGCCGGCAATCGTGAGCGTGTGGCAGTGCAAGTTGGTTTCGCGGTCAGGACTTGACGGGCTGCGTTTTAACATGAGGGAGGAATGAATGATGAAGAAGTCAAGGTTGTTTTTCGTCGCGGCGTTTGCATGTGCGATGTTTGTTTTCTCGTGTGCCGCGTTCGGGGCGGACTATCCGAGCAAACCGATAACCGTTCTGCAGGGATTCAAAGCCGGAGGCGGCAGCGACACTGTAGCTCAGCTCACCCAGCCATATCTCGAAAAGGTAGTGGGCCAGTCGTTCATCAATCAGTACATACCGGGAGCTACTGGGGCGATTGCGTGGACCCAGCTCGCCAAGACATCGAAGAAGGACGGCTACACCTTGAGTATCACGAACACGCCGATGCTCCAGACGAACTACATAATGAACCCCGAAATCTCGTACACAATAAGGGAGCTCGAACCCATCGCCAACGTCATAACCGACCCCGGAATCATCGTGGTCGCCAAGGACAGCCCGTATAAAACAGCCGAGGAGTTCTTCAACGCAGTGAAGGAAAACCCGGGCAAGATAACAGTCGGCAACTCGGGCGTGGGCGGCGACGACTTCTTCACAGTCCTCATCCTGGAGAAGGCGACCGGCATGAAGTTCCAGCAGATACCGTTCGAGGGCGACGGCCCGTCCTGGCAGGCGGCCATGGGCGGCAAGATCGACGCCAGCTTCAACAATCTGGGCATCACCTTTCCGCAGGTACAGGCAGGCAACCTCCGCGCGCTCGCACTGCTGGCCGAGGAGCGTTACCCCGCGCTGCCCGACGTGCCAACCGTAAAGGAACTGGGCTATGACGTGGTCTCCGGTTCGTCGCGCGGCTACTCCGCCCCCAAGGGAATCCCGGCCGATGTGCGGGACTCTCTCGTGGAAGCGTTCAAGAAGATGGCTGAGATGCCCGAGTTCAAAAAGGCGTGCGAGGACCGCGCATCCATAATCGACATGAAGTTCGGCGACGATTACACCAAGATGCTTACCGAGCAGGAGGAGATGTTCAAGGCCATCTGGAACGAAGTAAAGGATCAGTATCAGGGCAAGTGATAGGATGAATTGGCGCGCCGCGGGCGGAAGACATCACTCGCGGCGTTTCTATGCTCCAGAACATGAGGAGGCGCAATATGTCAAACGCTGTGAAGCACTACCTGTTCTCGGTTTTAACGCTTGGACTGAGCGTCTTTTTCTTCTATCAATCGAGGGCGCTGCCAAGAAACGCGGCGCTTCTCCCGATGCTGATAGCCTCCCTGGTCGCGATACTCTCGATCCTGATGATCGTG
>JAISLO010000112.1 GCA_031290815.1 Synergistaceae bacterium
GCGAATGGAATTAAATATCATTTATAAAAGGTTTATACTAGTGCATATATCTCAGTGATAATCAGCAGTAGCCTGTAAATATTCGGAAATAACCCGCTTTCCTCTAGTCAGTTGCAAAGAACGCCATCCAGATCGGAAATGCCAGGATGAAAACCACCGACACAGTAAAGGCTGTAACTCCCAGGATGAGGATCAGAGACAGAGGCCAGTGGAAGATGACCTTGGCGGTCTTCCCCGGTTCCAGCATCACCGGTGTCTCGGGCGGGATCTCTGTCCCGACCCTTCGGCTCATTCTGACGAACAGCCAGAGCGAACAGGCAGCCGCTGCGAGCGGAGCGATGAGTATAAAACCTCCGTATCTCGCCGCGAGGCTCGCCATCATAGATGGTATATCCAGCTGCGACAGCATTATCAGGCATGTCAGTGCGTTGGTGAGCGAGTGGGCCGCTATCGACGGCAGGAGCGATTCGTATCGGATCGAGAGCCTTCCCCAGAGGATTCCGCTCAGGAGCGCGTATATCTGATTGGGTCCCATCATGTGGAGGGATGCGAATTGTACCGACGTGAGTCCTATGGCAAACTTCGATCCCATTGCGCGAAAGTTCCGCAGGAAGTACCCTCTGAAGAACAGCTCCTCTGCAAATGGCGTGAGCACTGCGATGTTCACGAACGAGACGGCGCTAAGTTCGAACGGGGTGAAGAAATTGTCCAGTTGATCGAGGCAGTACCTGAGCTCCATCAAGTCGGCCAGATAAACGATTCCTCCCATTATTGACGCGACCGCGCAGTCCATTGAGATCACGAGCAGAATTTGAATACCAATGGCTCGGATGGTACTCATAAGCGGAACTTTTTGGAGGGGGCTGCCCCATTTCACGACGGTTACCCTGTACGCGATGATGATTATGACCACGAGACATGCCGACATAACCCACTTGTCGAGCCAGGCGAGTGAAATCAACGTTACGTACGCGAAAAGCGCGTACCCGGCAAGCCTCATGGAGCGGATGTCGGATTCCTCCAACGTTCTGGCGCGCGGGGAAAATCCGGCCGCACCCCATTCCGGCAGAGGCGGCGGCAGGAGCGCCTGAGGCGCGTCAGGCATCGCTTCGCATGTCTGATCAGACTGAATGTGTTCCGTCATCCGCACATGTTCCACTGACACAGGGTTATCTTTATGTTTTTGAAGTTTCCTCTCACGGCAGTTCCTCTCCTTAATTCACTGTCTGGGAATACTGATGCCGTACCCGGCCGTATGAGTATAATTGATCACTCATTGTCCTGTAAATATTGGGGTCGATTGACGGCGGGGCAATGCCTGCGTTTTTCATCGCAATGAACTACTTGGGGTATAATTAACGCGAGGTTCGCGGATTGAGGAATGGGGTTGGATAAGTTTGAAACTATGGAAGATCTGTCGAGCAGCCGTAGTATCGATTTTTCTGCTTTTCATGACGTCATGCTTCGTTCATCCACTGGAAGCCGGCGAACGGACCAGGTTTGTATTCATCGGCGACATAATGGCCCACAAGGAACAGATCGAGGCCGCCCGCAGGGGCGTTTCATACGATTTCGCTCCACAGTTCCGCAGGGTGGCTCCTCTGTTTGCCGACGCCCTGGCCATCGGCAACCTCGAGACCGTCTTTGCCGGGGAGCGCGCCGTGTACTCCGGCTATCCCACATTCAACACTCCGGATGAGCTGGCCGATGCCATCGCCGCCGCCGGAATTCGAATCGTGACGCTCGCTAACAACCACATACTCGACAGGCGCGAGCGGGGCGCAGCCAGGACAATCGACGTGCTGGACGACGCTGGACTGCTTTGGACGGGACTCGCGAAGAACGCCGATAAGATCAACAGCCCGCTGATCGTCGAATACGAAGGGATACGCGTGGCATTCTTAAACTACACATACGGCGCCAATATCGCACCGTCCAATGCCGTATCCCGCGACGTATTCATGAACGTCATGGAGGACTCTGCTATAAAAGAGGGATTGTCCAGGGCCGAAGCGGCCTCCTGCGACCTGACGGTGGCCTGTTTTCATTGGGGAAACGAGTACCAGTTCGTGCCCACCGAGAGATCCAGGGCTGTGGCGGACATGTGCTTCGAGGGGGGCGCGGATATCGTGATAGGGACGCATCCGCACGTCCTTCAGCCAATAGAGGTGCGAAGCGCCGACGATTCCCCCAGGATCGCGGCGTGGTCGCTCGGAAACTTCGTATCGAATCAGCGCACGCTGCCACGTGAACGAAGCGTGGTGCTTGCCGTTGACGTGGAGAAGAGTGATGGCATCGGGACGAGGATAAAGCATGTCGCCATAGCGCCGACCTGGGTTTCGTCAACGCGCGCAGGCGGACGCAGAAAATTCGAGGTCGTCTATGCGGGAACGGGAAGCCGCTTCAACCACGCCGGGCTTCCAAAGGCAGAGATTAACAAGGCCAGGGCAGCAGGCAAACTGGTGCTGGAGTTTTTGGGAGCGAGCGGAGATCCCGGCGAGGACGGGTTTTACACCCTGTGGGACGACGCTTCACCGGACGTTTTGCCGGTCCCAGGGCGGAAATCGCCGCAGTAGGAGCGATACGGCAGGTTCATAGCTGACGTTCTCGAATCGGGTAGGAGGCCGCGCATTATTTGGGCGG
>JAISLO010000113.1 GCA_031290815.1 Synergistaceae bacterium
AACTATAAAAGAAAAATTTAACCATCAGTTACTGATATTCACAGCACTTCTATGATGGTTAAACGCTAAAGCTGTCAAGTTATTATTCGACAAGTCCTTGGATATTCAGCCTCTCATGATAACATCCCGCGTCAGTCCGGACACGCAACGAGTCCGTAAACGTCCGCAGGTCCTCCGCAATCTCGCGGCATTGCCCAGTCACGGTTGTGTGGATTTTGACAGCTTATTTTTTCGGCTTGCGTCCGGGTTTCAGCTTGCCTGTGCGCGACGGTTTGCGGGTGTTCTCCGGAATAGCCCAAGTGTTTCCGAATTTCGACGCGCCTTCAATCTTGCCGTTTTTGCAGAGCCATTGAACCTGACGCACAGACACGCTCCAACGCTCAGCCATTTCTTCCGCTTTGACATATCCGTTCATCACTGTCCTTCAGCTCCAAAACATACCCTCACTGTTATTATATTCGTTCATACGTAAAGGTCAAATGAAAGGTTGACTGCCTCCTCCCATCAGTGCGAACACGTTAAATCGTGAAGGGATTCTGAAATCCTTTATTTTTACTCTATTGCCAAACCAATTAGTTTGCACTGATAAATAACTATTATATCGCTAAATATTTTCTTATTAGTTATTCATTTATCGTATACGCGTCATGTATTATGTTTCTATCGTTTTAGGGATGATTTCCATGATTTTTTATATATAATGAATGATACTTCGCTATATCAGTATCGATATCTTGCAGAATTGATCTGTACCGCTTGTGAACTGAATGTCCGTTTCAATGACATCGATGGAGGTGAGGAAGTGGAACATGAGCATAACACCGACAGAGGCGGAGGGACTGCCAGTGACTCATCAACCGAATTACGAATTTCACATAATGCATGGAGGTTAATGTTTCCCCAACGACAAATCAGCCTTCTTTGTGGCGCATTGGAGGAATTGCAGTGAAAAGGATAATTTTCAACTTGGATGAATACCTGATGATCTTGATGCTGGCTGTGTCCACGGTCCTGATATTTGCCCAGGTCGTGATGAGGTACATCTTCGGCTCCTCGTTATCCTGGAGTGAGGAACTGGCCAGGTACATGTTTGTCTGGCAGACGTGGGTCTCGACCGGATATGCCGTGAAGAAGCGCAGGCATATCCGCATAACATCCTTCGTCGACCTGGTGACTGGCGCGAAGCGGGCGCTGCTGGAGCTCATAGTGCTGGCGATATGGTTTGCCTTCTCGGTCTTCCTCGGGTACGAATCCATCGGCCTGTGCAAGATGCTTCACGCTCAGGGCCAGTTGTCCACGGCTATGGGTATGCCCATGTGGATCGCATACCTGTCCGTACCGGTGGGCGCCATAGTGATGGCCTATCAGATCGCCAGGGAGTTCGCCCGTTATCTGGACGACTTCAGGCTTAACAGGGGATAGGGAGGTGCAATCGTGGATATAGCGCTTTTGTTTTCCCTGATGGGAGTCCTCATGCTTCTGAGCGTGCCGATAGGCATAGCCCTAGGCATCTCGACCGCGATATGTATGTCGCTCTTCAGCCAGATGCCCCTCGTAATGATCGCTCAGTACTGTTTTACATCGCTGGATTCCTTTCCGATACTCGCCATACCATACTTCACGCTGGCCGGCAACCTCATGGGCGGCAGCGGCATATCGAGACGGCTCGTCCATTTCGCGGAGAGCCTCGTCGGGTTTATAACGGGCGGCTTGGCAATGGCCACTGTCACGGCATGTATGTTCTTCGCGGCTATATCGGGTTCCGGACCGGCCACTGTGTCGGCCATAGGGTCCTTCATGATCCCTCAGATGAAGGAAAAAAAATACAGCGGCCCGTTCGCCGCGGCTTTGACTGCGACGGCGGGATCCATCGGGGTAATAATCCCTCCGTCCATTCCGTTCGTCCTCTACGGTGTAATATCGGGAGCCTCCATAAGCGAGATGTTCCTGGCCGGCATCATACCCGGAATCATGTTGGGCGTCGCGTTGATGATAGCGAGTTATTTCATAGCCAAGAAGAGGCGTTACCCCGTCGCGACGGAGGGTTTCTCGATAGTCGACGTGTTCAAGGCGTTTCGTTACTCTTTCTGGGCTCTCTTGGTCCCGGTCATAATAATGGGCGGCATATACGGAGGCATCTTCACGCCGACGGAGGCCGCCGTGGCAAGCGTGGCCTACGCCCTCTTCGTAGGGTTCTTCGTTCACAAGGAGCTCACCTTTTCAAAGCTGATCGACGCGCTGAGGGAGACTGTTGTTGTCTCGAGCGCAGGGACGTTTATCCTTGGCCTCTCGATGTCATTCGCGATGTACCTGACAATAGGCGGCATTCCGATGCGCATAGGTCAATGGATAATTTCGTTCGCGTCATCCAAGTCCCTCGTCCTGTTCATGATCCTCATATTCCTGCTCATCGTAGGCTGTTTCATCGACAACCTGTCGTCGATGATAATCCTGACTCCGATATTCTTGCCGGTCATGAAGCAGCTCGGCGTAGACACTATACACTTCGGGCTGTTCCTGACGGTCGCGCTCGCCATAGGTTTCGTGACGCCGCCCTTCGGGGCGAACCTGTTCGTCGCGTCGACGGTGTCGAACGAAAAGATAGACGTCATTGCGAAGAACGCCATAATTTTCGTAGCCGCTATGTTAACAGTTCTTTTACTGGTCACATACGTACCGTGGTTCAGCATGGTCCTTGTGAATATGATGAGGAGGTCATGACGCGTTGGATAAGATAAAACTCCCGACCCAAAGGTTTGAGGGAATACCGACCAGCGGAGGCATAAGGGATATAGTCGACATAGCCGACAGATTGGAGGCGACCGGCAGGACGATATATCATCTGGAGATCGGACGCCCGGATTTCGACTCGCCGAAGACCGCGAAGGACGCCGCTAAAAAGGCGATCGACGACGGTTTCGTGCATTACGCGGACATGAG
Organism: Synergistaceae bacterium; assembly: GCA_031290815.1. Classification (GTDB taxonomy): domain Bacteria; phylum Synergistota; class Synergistia; order Synergistales; family Synergistaceae; genus JAIRWR01. The sequence goes on from JAISLO010000113.1 coordinate 2,941, forward strand.
GGGAGTGCTGGAATTGAGGCAGGCGCTCTCCAGGAAGCTGAAACGCGAGAACGGAATGGACGTTTCTCCGGAGAACATCACCGTCACCGTCGGAGCTCAGGCGGCGCTCACGGCCTCCATGATGACCCTTCTCAACGAGGGGGATGACGTCATAGTTCCGGTCCCGTGCTTTGGCGCATATCCTGGAGCCTGCACGATACTGGGCGCGAATATGCTTTCGGTCCGATGCAAAATGGAGGACGGATTCATCCTCAGGGCTCGCGATGTTGAGCCGCTCGTGACCGACCGGACGAGGATGATTGTGATAAACTCTCCGAACAACCCGACAGGCGCGGTCATCCCCCGCTCCGAAATGGAGGGCCTGGCCGAGATAGCGAGGAAACACGATCTGCTCGTCGTATCCGACGAGTGCTACGAGAGATTCCTGTACGGCGGCACACACGTCAGCATAGCGTCGCTGCCGGGGATGAGCGACCGGACGGTTACCGTGGGCTCCGCGTCCAAGACGTACTCCATGACGGGGTGGAGGCTTGGCTATATGGTCACGCCGCCCTGGATGACGTCTTACGCCAACAGGACTCACCTCTTGATGACGACTTGCGCGGCGACGTTCCCGCAGTATGGATATGCGGCCGCTCTGGACGGGGCCGAGGGCGACGTCAAAATCATGATCGAGGAGTACAGGGAGAGACGCGACCTGGTGGCGGGATACCTGAGGCAGATGAAGCCTCTTGACTTCGCCAACCCCGAGGGGGCGTTTTACATCTTGATTTCGGCTGCGAGGACGGGAATGGACGCTACGGAGTTCTGCCGCTATATATTGGAGGAAGCCGGCGTAGCCCTTGTTCCCGGAGAGGCGTTCTCATATCCGGGTTTCGTCAGAATGGCGTACTGCAAACCCAAGGACTACCTCTCGGCGGCAATGGAGAGCATGAAATCGGCAGTGGCCAAGCTGGCGTAGGCATGTCGCCCGGTTAGTTTCCGTCCGCCGCATGTGGTATCTGATCATCTTCTTATTTGCGTGCGTCGCGCCGTACTGCCTGAGATTCTTTCAGGACAGGATTCCCATGAAAGAATCCCAGCAGGCTCTCGCGTTGTCGTTGGTGTGGCTCGCCATTCAGCTCGCGGCTCCGACAAGGCCGTCCAACAACATGGTGCTGGCCGGCTGGCTGTTCATATACGCCTTCGGTTCTCTCGTGCTGCTGTTTGGAAGGATGGATAAGGATTGAGGAACGAAATCAGGAGGTTTTTTGATTTATGAGATTATTCAAAGAGGCGGAGCAGGCGCTGCACTATGACGGGCCGCCTATTGAGAGGATCGTCAGCGAGATACTGGAGAACGTCAGAATCGGAGGCGATCGGGCAGTCCTCGACTACGGCGAGAAGTTCGACGGCTTTAGGCCGCGGTCGATAAGGATCGCGGATGATGTGGTAAAGGCCGCTTACTCCAAGGTAGAGCCAGACACTATCACCAACCTCAGATTCGCCGCTGACAGGATAACGGATTTCGCCAGACATCAGAGGGCGTCGATGCATGAACTGCGCTACGAAATATCCCCAGGGGTCACGCTCGGGCACAGGCTGATACCTGTCGGATCGTGCGGCTGCTACGTGCCGGCCGGTCGTTATCCGCTCCCCTCCTCCGCTCTCATGTCAATAATTCCGGCCAAAGTCGCCGGCGTCGGGAGGATAGCGGCCGCATCCCCGGCGAGCCGAGGAGCCGACGGCATTCACCCCGCGATACTGGCTGCCATGGACATAGCGGGTGCAGACGAGGTTTACTGCATGGGCGGCGCTCAGGCCATAGGGGCGTTCGCCTTTGGAACGGAATCCATAATGCCCATCGACATCATAGCCGGGCCCGGAAACAGGTATGTCACAGAGGCAAAGCGCCAAGTCAGCGG
>JAISLO010000114.1 GCA_031290815.1 Synergistaceae bacterium
TCCGTCCAGTGCAGGAACATCAAAATCGATTCGGACGGCTGGAAGACGTACCTGCTCTCGACACTAGGAAGAGGAGGGAACGGGCTCTACATGATGGACGTGACGGATCACGACAGCCCAGCGTTCAAGTGGTACACGGAGGTTGCCGCCGCCGACAAGTCCGGCAAGAAGAACATCATAACCATGACATGGGAACAGAACGAGCAGGATGTCATAAGCAAGGATATGACGACCGAGCAGAAGAAGTTCCTGAAACTCGGCTTCAACAGCCCAAGGCCTGAGATGGGGATAGCCCCCCTGCACGGCGGCGACGGCGTTCACAAGAACTTCATAGCTCTCCCCGGCGGGATGCAGAACCCCGTCGATCTGGGCCATAACGGTAAGGACGGGGCGGTCTTCTTCATGCTGGACCCGAAGGACGGCAAAGCTATCCGCGTATTTGACGGCTCCGACCTCACCAATCCTGATCTGAGAGCCGGCGGCGGCGTGGAAGGTCCCGCGCCGTACATGGGGATGATGGTCTCTGAGCCGACGCTCGTCCGCTCGGAGAAGAACAGCTACATGACGGGCCAAATCTTAGCGCCCGACAACAGGGGCAACATCTTCCGCATCCGACTGGAGGACAAATTCGGCGAGCCGATGGATAACCCCGAGGACTGGGAGATAGAGACCGTGGCCACGCTCCAGAGAGAAGCGGCCATGAATACATCCTCGGCCAGCTACTCCGTGTATGGCGGCCTGGCGGCTGGCATATACGAAGGGAATGAGATGTGGGCCGCTGGCGGGACCGCCGATATCTCCGCGCCGTCTGGCAGCGGAGGAGGAACCATCAGGAACGAGAGGCAGATGATATTCTCCTTCTCTTTGGACAAAAAAACCGGCACGACGCAGGTCAGGGACAGGGACTGGGTGGAGCTGAAAGACTCGGGTGACAGCGATAAGGACATGAAAGGTTGGTACATCAAGCTCGACCCAGGAGATGATCAGAACGCGATCCCGGAATACGCCACGGTGAGGCCTGTGTTAGCCAACGGGATACTTTACTTTGGGACGTTCCTGGGCAAGAAGATGGACATCTACGACCCAGATCTCTGCGTCACAGGCACGGAGACCGGAGACAGCCGCATATACGCCATAGACATGAGGACAGGCGGCGCGAGCCGCTGGTCGCACGCAGCCAAATACAGAACGCTGAACGGCGTCAAGATAACGGGCTTTACGGTCTCCAAGATCGGCCGCCGCAAGAACCTGCTGGTCAGGTACAGCAAAACTCGCGACAAAAACAAAGCGTTTGGCGACAGCGATATATTAAACGAGAGTAACGTAAACTTACCCGGCGAGGACACGTTAAACATTCTTCTGGACTACTCCAACAGCAACGCGGACAAAATCCCGCCCGGAGAGGCCGTTATCATGTACGGGCTGTCTAAATGACGACATAATGTATGGGCGAATGTCGGATGTCGGTAGGGGCGAATAATTATTCGCCCCTACTCAGATAAAAGGGTCCAGGGAGCTTGGCTCCCTGGCGGGTGTGGGCGGAGCCCACGGTCTTCGTTTCTCATTTTCTGACGCCGCGGCGGCGATGCCGCTCGCCGGTCACCTCGACAGTTTTGGTACCAGATCGTCCGGCGCCGTGAGCGGGTCGAATATATCGTTGCCCATGAGCCTTATGCCGGAATCGGGATATGCCTTGATCGTCAGCTTCAGGCCCAACCAATCGTCTCCGTCCGAAGTCAGGTCGTCCCTGAAAACGGCTTCCCAAAGCATACAGGACAAATCATACTGCGCGCTGTAGACCATCTCGGTGAGGTCGTCATCGATGACGCTGTACGCTCCGCGGACACCGAGTTTCCACGATGTGTCGGGGCGTTCTGTCTTGATACTGTAACTGATCTCCTGGTATATGTCCTCCCGGTCGTCATAATCGTCCCACGCCATCGGGGAATCGCCCCACGACCATCTCCTGAGGTAGGCGGTAGTGAGGTTGAAGGAGCCCAAGTTCCACCTCACGCCCACGGCGGCGTCGAGCAGGCTCTGCTCCTCTGACGCGTCTCCGTCATATCTGTAGTGCCAGTAAACAGCGTTGTAGAACGGCTGAAGTCCGCCGCCCTTGACGCTCGGCTCGCCGTAGATCTGCAAACCCGCGCCAAGCCTCTCCACAGTCGGAGCGGGTCCGGAAGTCGCGTCCTCATACCTGCCCCAGGTTGTCATGAGCCGGAACCAGCCGCCGGCCGCGCGGTCGTCAAACCAGGGGCTCACGATATTTACCTCCGGCTTTCTCCACAAAACATACTTCGAGTCGTATCCGGCGTTCTTCTCTACGGAGAGAAGCTCCCTCTGACGCCAGCCCGCATCTAAACTCCAACCGGCCTTCCTGTAGGAGAGCCCCCATGAGGGCCGCCATTTCGTATCGTCGATCGTGTCGTCATATGACCTTCTCACCCCGCCGTATATGGAGAGACCGTCCCATATCTCCTGTGTTATGAACGCCTCTCCCTCCCAGATATCCTCCGTCCAGCCTATGACGCTGAGATCGATCGTCCCGCTCTCCCAGCCCCAGCCTCCAGAGAAACCGAGCCCCGCGCCTTTATCAGATTCATAGCCGATCTTAGGAAAGATCGGGCTGTTTTTCCGCTTGTCGTGCTCGTCGAGCCAGATTATATAATCGAAAGGATATGTGAACACCAGGGTGTCCCCCAGAAAGACCTTGGGCTGCTTTATGATGACCCTCTTCCCGGCTATGACGGATACGCGCTTAGACTCCAGCCTGTAGTGCGGGTGAGGGTCCGAGCAGGTCGTCAGGGATGCGCCGGACCATATCGCGTCGAAATCCTCTATCTCGTTGCCAGAGACATCGCCCGACGCCATCCGTGAGGGCATTACCTCTATGGCTTCCCCTCTGACGTAAAAGGAATCTACTCTGCCGTTCGGCATTGTCATGATTCCGCTCCTCTCGGCGACGTTGTAGTCGAGCCGTTCGCCGCTCAGCCTCTTGCCGGCCGTCACGAACGTGACGGACCCCTCCTCGGAGGAGAGCGCCCTGACCTGCTGGCCGTTGCTGTCATACTCGACAAACGGGGCGAACAGGCGCACCTCCCCGTTGTTGATGCGCACGTTGCCCTCAGCCGTGGCTATGCCGGTGGATTCCTCAAATGAAATGACGTCCGCGTCGAGCTGAATGTTCTCCCCGCCCGGTGCCGCATAGGCGGACGGGACGGCTGTGTGCAGAATGAAGAACGATAAAAACGATACAAGGCCCAATCTCCAAGCTATCTTTCTATTTTCCAACGCGCCTCAACCTCCGTGTCAATACTCAACACACCCTCGATGGATATCCTGGCAGTGTCCCCCTTGAGCCTCACCTCGCTGTCGCGAACCAGCACTCCGCCGGATAGAGTCCAAATTCTGTCCGCGTCGCTATAGTCCGCCCTCGGAGCGGAAATGTCAAGGCTTCGTCCTCTAGCGGACAGAGTGCCGCGCACGGAGTGGAGCGCCATATTGCCCTCATTCTCGACGAGCTCTCCGCTGCGGGCGTACAACCTGGCGACCTCGCCCGAATCTCCCTCGGCGACCGATATGTCAATGCTGCTCGCCGTTATGAACCCCGAATCATGCTCGGCAGTCTTCGCGAGAACTCGCCAGTCCCTGCCGTCTATCACTCGCCGGAAGTCGAGGTTTTCGACTACGATATCAGGCATGTCCCGGATGGAGGGATTCACCACAAGCCCCAGATCCCTCCGCAGGTAAAACGCCCCGAGAGCGGCGAGAGCGATACAGACCAGGAGGATTGCCGCAGCCCTCCCCATACCGAATCCGCGTCCGCTACCAATCAATGCGAGCCGCTCCATCCTCCGCCACAAAATTTATCCGCTTGGTATCCATTATCCTCAGGAAGAGCACCTTCCTCGCGACAGTCACCCTCGCGTTATCGCCCACCCAGTTCACCTTGTAGCCGGACTTCAGGGCGCTTCTGAATCCCCCGGACATCACATCCCGCTCGAAGAGCTCCAGTGAGATCTTATCCCGAGAGGCTGATGACAGCATCGAGTACATCTTGCCGGTGTCACCGGCGATCCATGCCCTCAGGAATGACTCGAGAACCTGTTTGTTCCCGTGGAGAGGTTCTATCGGGGTCACATCTCCCTCCAAAACGGCAGGCGGAATCAAATCCCCGGATTCCGGCACTTCATCGGTCTCATCCCGCGCATCGCCGGTGGGCGCGGGTTCGGAAACGACCGGTGCGGTGGGCTGATAGACTTCGGAATCCGCCGCGAACTCGCGCTCGTCCTTGGACTGGACCGGCGGCGGCTCGTGTTTTGTCGTAGGGATTTTCACCACGACTTCTCTTCTGTCGTCGGACGCCGGTCTCGTGTCATGCGTCTCGATCTGGGGGGTCGTGTTGATGGCTCCGGAATCGAAGGAGAAGACGGTCTCCTTGTTGGGAACCAGACCGCGCAGACCTATGCTGAAATTTTCGTTCTCCTGCTTGGGAAAGAAGATGAACCCCTGCACCAGTCCCGAGATCTGACCGTCCAGTTTCTTATCTATCACGATCGGGCTCACCCGTTTGCCCGACGAGTCTATCAGGACGATATTCTTCGACAGGGGAGAGAGATTGGGCGGGGGGTCGCCGTAGGAGTGAATTGACAGCATGACGGGAGTGGCCGATCCGATCCTCAATTCGTTGACGAACATCCTGCGGAACTCCTCCGCCTGGTCGGGGCGCATACGGCGTTTCTCAGACTCCGCATTCACCCACGGATCGACGAGTTCGTCCGGATAGTGGACGATCCAGGCAAGGTTTCCGTCCCCCCATCGGAAGGATGTCCATCTGTCGAGTATTTCTATGGCTTCATCCTGGCTTCCCGCGACAGCGCGGGAAGCCGTCATCACGAACAGCAACAGTGCGCAGAGAATTTGAAACGCTCTTGACGAGGCTCTTTTATTTACTGTGGTCATTTTTGCTTGTTCCCATCACTATTCGTACAACCCAAACTCCTGAAGACTATTGATAGGTCACTGGCGTCAGCGTATCAGAGGGAGGGATGTCGGGGGCGGGAGCTTCCGTGTCGTCGCTGGCGGTCTCCACAGGCTGCCCTGAGACCTGATAGCCGGATGCATCCTTGAACTCCGCCGTCTCCACGTAGATCATAGTTCCCTCCGGTATCTGCTTGTCGCTTCCTCTGACGAGAAACCCGCCGGCAAGGCCGACCGGGCCCAGCAGCACAGCGCCCGCAAGGCTCGCACCGGCCGCTCCTACAACGCCCTTGTCGAGTTTCGACGCTTTTTTAGACTCGGGACCGATCAGGACTGGGGTCGTCTCCCCTCCGAGAAATTCGACATCGGTGAACTCCACGCTTATCTCCGACGCGCGTCCGAAACTGCGAGGCATCTTCACCTTCGTAACCTGCGCGAAAACTCGGTTGCCCTTCGCCGCCGCCAGAGCGCCGTTGATGATATAATCCTCGTCCAGCTCCAGCTGCACGATATCTCCCTGCTTTACGTTGCGCACAGTCAGCGTCTCGACGAATCTGGCTCTGAACACCGTGCCCGACGGAACCTGCACCTTCAGGGCCGACACCCCGTTCGGCAGCAGCTTGGAGAGTATGCGCTCCAGGCGCGCCGACAGAGCGCCGCCCTGGTAGTCTCCCTCGAGCGTTGTCTCGAGGTTCATTATGCGCTCCTCGAAGGACTGGGATGTGTTCACCCTGCGCAGCGTCACCCACTCCGCGGCTCCTATCTTGAAGATAAAGGAGGGCTGATTCGCGTTCCCCAGCTCCACAAAACTGGCGAGGGCGTCTTGGCGTTCCGTGAGGCTGCCCGGAAGCTCCATGCCAAAGAGATCCCTCTCCACCTTTGACAGACGGAGGAGCATACCGCCGCTCTGAGGCCGTCCGTAGACGAAGCTCTCGATCCTCTCGAGCCCCAGCATCGGAGTGACGCCCTCCGGCGTCACCTCGGAGGCGGCCGCAGCGCCTGCTGTGGCCAATACAACCGCAACTATGAGCAAGAATGTCAATTTTTTCATTACCATGCTTCCCTCCTCGAACAACCCGAAAAGTCATGGAATGTTGAACATTTCGGATTCAGATCGGGTTGTAAAATGTGATGTCCGCTCACTGCAGACAGGAGACGCGTTTCGCCGACGCTATGAAGCCCTTGAAGAGCGGGTGGGGGCGAAGCGGCCTCGACAAAAACTCCGGATGGAACTGAACGCAGACAAACCAAGGGTGCGACTGGATCTCCACTATCTCAACCAGGTTCTTCTTCTCGTACATCCCTGTGATGCTGAGCCCCGCGGCCTCCAGCCTCTCCCTATAGTTGTTGTTGAACTCATAGCGGTGCCTGTGTCTCTCATGGATCACGCCGGCATGACCGTAGGATTCACTCGCCCGGCTTCCCTCCCTCAGTTTGCAGGGATAGCTGCCAAGCCTCATGGTGCCCCCCATACGATCGACTGTCTTCTGATCCTCCATTATGTGAACCACCGGATTCGTCGCGCCGGGGTCCATCTCCGAGCTGTTCGCGGACGCGATCAGCGCCGCGTTGCGCGCAAATTCTATCACCGCCGCGTGGAGGCCAAGGCAGAGGCCCAAGTAGGGGATTCCGTTCTCCCTCGCGTAACCGGCCGCGGAGATCTTTCCCTCCATGCCACGGGAGCCGAAGCCGCCCGGAACGAGGATTCCGTGAACGCCCTTCAGGACATCGGCCGCGCCGCGTTTTTCTATCTCCTCGCTCTCGATGGGGAGGATTGATATGCCGACCCCGTTGTGAATGGCCGCGTGAGTCAACGCCTCGTTGACGCTGAGGTACGAGTCCTTGATGCTCGTGTACTTTCCGATGAGCGCAACCGTCACCTCTCCCTTGGGGTGATCCCTCATTTCGAGATAGTTGAGCCAGTCATCGAGGTTTACCTCCTCATTCTGGCCCATTCCCAGCTTCGCCGTGACGAGCTTGTCGAGGCCCTGCCTGTGGAGCGATATTGGCACCCGATATATGGTCTCCTCGTCCAGCGCCTCGAAAATGCTGTCGCCCGACACGCTGCAGAAGAGGGCTATCTTGTCCTTCATATCCTGTTTGAGCGGGAGCTGAGACCTGCAGACTATTATGTCGGGCTGTATCCCGATCCTCCTCAGCTCGTTGACGCTGTGCTGGGTGGGTTTCGTCTTTAGCTCGCCGGCGGCGGCGATGTACGGTATCAGCGTTACGTGACAATATATGACGTTCGAGCGCCCCACCCTGTTCGACATCTGTCTTATCGCCTCCAGGAAGGGAAGGCCCTCTATGTCGCCCACTGTGCCGCCTATCTCGGATATGACCACGTCGTTATCCCCAGCCGCCCTCAGGATGCTCTCCTGTATCTCGTTGGTGACGTGCGGTATTACCTGTACGGTTCCGCCGTTGTAGCGTCCAGCGCGCTCCTTGTTTATGACCTCCGAGTATATCTTGCCGGCCGTGACGATGTTGTCGCGGTTCAACCGCGCGTCGATGAACCGCTCGTAATGCCCGAGATCCAGATCGGTCTCCGCTCCGTCGTCGGTCACAAACACCTCTCCGTGCTGAAACGGGTTCATAGTCCCAGCGTCAACGTTGAGATAAGGGTCCATCTTCAAGATCGAGACCTTGAAACCTCTCCTCTTGAGCAGTACGCCGAGCGATGCCGCCGTGATGCCCTTGCCGAGCGACGAAACAACTCCCCCTGTGACGAATATGAACTTCGACATGCGAAAAACACGCTCCTCCGGCTATCTTATAAACTTGAGAGGGTTCATCGGAGTCCCCTTTTGCCTGATCTCGAAGTGCAGGTGGTTCCCCGTGGATCTTCCGGTGCTGCCGACCAGAGCGATACGCTGTCCCCTCTTGACGTTCGCGCCGGCCCTGACGAGCAGCTTGCTGGCGTGCCCATAAAGGGTGGTGGTCCCGCCGGGATGGGATATGACTATCGTGCGCCCGTATCCCCCCATCCAGCCCGAGTGGACTACCCTTCCGGCCGCGGCCGCTACGATCGGTCTTCCCCTCGGGGCCCTTATGTCAAGCCCCGTGTGGAAGTCCCTTCCGCCCCTGACGGGGTCCCTCCTCCAGCCGTAGGAGCTGGATATCTTTCCGACCACGGGCCAGCCAAAACCGCGCTTGGCCGTGACCTTTTCCTTCACATTCCCGGCCACTGTACGCTTGGTGCCGGAGGTCTCAGAGGGCACCCCCATCTTCGCGCCTGGGAGGAATATTTCCTTTCCCTTCACGAGCGCCGTGTCCTTCTTCATCTCGTTTGCCGATACGATGGCCTCGGCGAATATGCCGTACTGCTTCGCAAGCCCCGCAATGGTCTGGCCGGACTTTACAGTCACGAATATGCCGTCCTGGTTGGGAATGCGGATGACGGACCCAACCTTTAGGATGTCGCTGTCTGAGAGTTTGTTGCAGCCGAACAGTGAGTTTACGTCGAGATCGAAGGCGTTTGCCACATTCCAGAGCGTGTCGCCGTTTTTAATCGTGTACTCCTTGATCTTGACGGGCTCGGCCTTCTTGAGCCTCGTCAGCGCGTCTGCCTTCAGTTTCTTCACGTGATCAAGGGTGTCCGGGACAAAGTCCGAACTCTTTGGTATGAAGAGCGTCTGTCCCTCTCTCAGCTTATGCTGGTCGGCGAGCTCGTTCGCCTTCATGATATCGTCTATCGTAACCTTGTGGATCTCCGAGAGTTTAGACAGGGTCGCTCCGGCCTCCACCGTTATCTCAGACCATTCATCGCTGGACCTTGGCTTTTCCATCCCGGCCTGAGATTCGTCTTCGCCGAGTTCCTCGTAGAACTCGACGTCCGGATCGCTGAACGACGGGCCGTTTCCCTTAAAGGGGCCTATGCCGTCGAAGATGAGGTTGCTGTTCCTGGCGTCCGCCGCGTCCACTACCACATAACCCGAGGATATGTCCGGGTCTGAACCGTCCTGAGAATCGAAGCCAGACCAATATGCACCCGCGTTCTTGGCGGCGTAGCTCACGCAGCAATAACTCAAAATCATTATGAACGCTGTCATTGCAAGGAAAAATGGTTTTTTGAGTATGCTCATACGCAACAAACCCCCCAGCGTAGAATGCGACGCCCTGTTCTCCAACCGTTAATTATTATCCTACTTTTATCGTGCTCAAGAACTCCTTGTTCGACGCTGTCGACTTCAGTTTTTCGATTATGAGGGTCAGCACCTCTGCCTCGTCCATGTTCGCTATCTTTCTGCGGAGAGACCAGATGCGCTGCAGCTCCTCCTCCGGAACGAGAAGATCCTCGCGCCTCGTGCCGGAGCGAGTGATGTCGATAGCCGGAAATATACGCTGTTCGGATATCTTTCTCGAAAGATGAATTTCCATGTTGCCGGTACCCTTGAACTCCTCGTAGATGACGTCGTCCATCCTGCTGCCCGTCTCAACCAGCGATGTGCCTATTATGGTTAGGCTTCCGCCGTTTTCTATATTGCGCGCCGCTCCGAAGAATTTTTTCGGGAAGTAAAGGGCGGCCGGATCCATGCCGCCGGAGAGGGTTCTTCCGGATGGCGGGACTATGAGGTTCGACGCGCGGGCGAGCCTCGTTATGGAGTCGAGCAGCAGGACCACGTCCTTGCCGACCTCCACGAGTCTCTTCGCCTTCTCCAGTGAGAGCGACGCGACGCGCAGGTGCTCCTCGGCCGGGCGGTCAAAGGTGGAGGCGATTATCTCTCCGTCCACCGAACGGCTCATGTCGGTGACTTCCTCTGGTCTTTCGTCTATCAGGAGCACCATCATTATTATCTCGGGGTGATTTGTGGTGATCGCGTTCGCGAGGTGTTTCAGCAGCGTTGTCTTTCCGGCCTTCGGCGGCGATACTATGAGCGCCCTCTGTCCCTTGCCTATCGGCACGAAGAGATCGACCAGCCTTGTCGAGAGTCTGCGCTGTTCCGTCTCCAGAGCAATCTTCCTGTCCGGAAATATCGGGACCAGCGACTCGAAGTGCGGCCTCTTCCTCGCCTCCTCCGGGTCGGAGAAGTTTACGGTCTCGACTCTGATCAGCGCTTCGTAGTGCTCGGGATCCCTCGGGGGCCTGACCATTCCCCAGACGACATCGCCGTTCCTGAGGCCGAATCTCCTGATCTGAGACGCTGACAGGTAGATGTCGTTGTTACTCGGCAGGAGTCCGGACGGGCGGAGAAATCCGTATCCCTCCGGAAGGCATTCCAGCGTTCCGCCTCCGAAGCGGAAGCCCATCTGGACTGCCTGAGCGCCCAGGGCGCTCACGATGAGATCGTCTTTGCGGAGTGTCGTGGGACTTTGGACTCCGAGCTCGCGCGCCACCTTTCGAAGCTCCGTGATGGGCATCGCGGCGAGTTTGTTGAAATCGATTCTCGGCGCGGGCGCCGGCTTCTGTTCCGCGGCGCAGGCCTCAGCGACAGGAATCGCGCCCGGCTCCTCGACTTCCTGTACTAATATGACGTCCGAGTCCGTAGTATTGTCCATTGTTATCTGCTTGCCTCCCAATCGGCTTTAAACTTGATTTCGTGATCATAAACGCCCGGCGGCCAAAAAACGACGCTGCCCTCCGCGACATGCCGGACAGCAACCGGTCTCCTGGCGTCATGCTTCAGACTCAATACCTCTTTTTTAAAAAAACATGCAACATCAGTCCAGAAATTCATACTGTTCCGGATCGACGTCACCGCTGGATGGATTTATCCAGAACGGCTCCCCCGCCTTCTTTCTCCCGTTGCAATAGAGCTCAACGGAATAAGACCCTGTCGGCAGCGGAGAACCGTCCTCCATCAAAAGGTAAAAAGCGCGCACACCTTCGATGTTGGCAATGCGAAAAACGTCCCTTTGAATGGTCTGGTTTTCAAAACGCCAGTTGATTTCAAGCGAATCACCCTCGCGCGCACTCGAGTAACTGAACCACAGACAAACCTGTTTTGTGCCCTCGTTCACGCTTTTCCCAGCGCTGAGCGGCTTCATATCTTCATCTAGCTCTTCGCATATCTGGATATCTTCCAACCGAAAGGAACCGGCAATCATGTTGTCGGCGCGAAAACTCCACGAGATAAAAAACATAAGCGCCACAGTGGAGACTCCCAGCATGATGAGCGCGCCGGACTGATTAAGCCCAGAACTCCTTGCCATTATAAACCACCTTTCGGAACTGACAAGCCCCACAGCGCAGATCTGCATGGAAAAAACGAATAATATTGAGGAAGCGCTGATCGAGTCATATAGAAACGAAACTTGTCCATTTTGAAACGTAAGCATCATCAGGGGTTTTCTAATCCCTGCTCCCAAGCGTCAGCATTAAATCGGACATCCTGCAAGGAGATGACTTATCCTATCCCATATAAACTGGAAAAGCAACTTTCCAATTTTCGTGTGTCAAAATTTTCGTGCCAAATTTGGCATGAAAATTTTTCCTAAGTATCTATCACGCCGAAACGAGTCCTTCCAGCAGCCTCCTCACCCTCAAGTGCTCGTCGATACCCAGGCCGTCCACGGATAACGAGCGTTCGAGCGTGACTCCGTCAACGGCCCCGACTTCGCAGAGGGCTTCGAACATCATCCTGTCCTCGGCTTCGCTCTGCCCCAGCCAGACTCCCTCCATGGACGAGAGAGCCGACGTCAGCGCGAAAGCGCCCCAGTTCGAAACGTCGACCGGTATGCATATATCCGACCCGACGACGCACAGACACTCCGCATAATCGGGCATGACTTCACGCAAAAGCGCGGCGATTCTGCCCATGCCGACCTCATTTCCCCCGTCGCCGATTCCCAGAACGGGCGCTCCGCCGCTGGTGGCAAAGCAGTCGAGCGCGGGCGTCCACCTGCTTATGTCCTCTTTTCTCATGTTGTAATAAGCGCCGTCGGCCGCTCTTCCTGGACGTTCGATGTATATGTAAAGATCTGCTGCCGGCGCCCCCCCGGGATCCGAGGAGACATCCCTCACCAAGCCGTCCGGCCAGCCTATCGACCGGCCGCAGGCCGCAAAACAGTTCAGGCAGTACGAATCGGTCCAAACCTCCGCCTGATGTCCCATACGTGAGAGGGCCCGGGCGAGGACAATCGCCCCGGCCGGACCGTCGGTCTCCGGAGCGGATGCCGACGGAATATAGAAGCCGGAGATTATCGCGATCTTTTCCTTACCCCTGATAAGTTCGAGCGCGCCGGACCACACCTCGTCGCAACAGAGGCAGGACGGCCCTCTGCCGGTTCTCCCGCCGGCGGCTATTTTGGTCAGCTTGATCAGCTCGGTCAGGCGGTGCGTCGCCGCATCACGCAATCGGTATTCACGCGTCACATGTGTTCTCTTCTCGTCAGATCCCGAGGGTCTCGATGAGAGACATCATATCTGAGTCGAGGCTCTTCTTCTGTTCCCACGACGCTTGCAGAGGGGACGTTACGATGTCTCCCGCAATCCGGCCAACCATTACCCCGAACTCCGAGCGCTTCAGCGCGTCCACCGCGCCGCCTCCCAGCCGTGACGCGAGAACGGCGTCAAATGAGGACGGACTGCCGCCGCGCTGGATGTGGCCCAGAACTATGATGCGCGCGTCGAACCCGGCAGTGTCCTTCAGCTTCGAGGCCAGCTCGGAGACGGGCATGACCCCCTCGGCGACGACGATCAGGGAGTGGGTCTTTCCCCTCTCCCTCGCGTAATGCAGCTTTTTGCACAGCACATCGATGTCGAAGGGAACCTCTGGCAGCAGGACGTACTCGGCGCCCGCTGCGACCGCGGCTTCGAGCGCCAGGAAACCAGCGTTTCTCCCCATGACCTCGACGAGGAACAGCCGTTCGTGACTCGACGCCGTGTCCCTCAATTTTTCTATGCATTGGAGCGCCGTATTGCAGGCGGTGTCAAAACCGATAGTGCAGTCGGTGCCAGCCATATCGTTGTCTATCGTGCCGGGGATGCCGATTACCGGAAAGCCCAGCTTGTACAGATCGTATGCCCCGCGAAACGACCCGTCGCCCCCTATGACGACAAGGGCGTCGATGTCGTACTCCTTCAAGCGGCGCAGTCCCTCCCTCACTCCCTCGGGCTTCATGAAACGCGGGCATCTCGCCGTTCTCAGGATCGTGCCCCCTCTATGGATGATGCCTCCGACGGAGCTCACCGAAAGCGGAATTACGTCGCCCTCCAAGAGCCCGTCATATCCCCTGCAAAATCCGATTACCTCCATATCACCGTAAATAGCCGTCCTGGTCACCGCTCGAATCGCGGCGTTCATCCCAGGGGCGTCTCCGCCGCTTGTAAGGACACCGATACGCTTCACAAAAACTCCTCCTTAAAAATCGACGCGCGTCACTGCCGGATCAATTCTTCTGCAGTTCTTCGATCCTCGCGTTGATAGTGTCAATCTCGCTCTTCTTGGCCTCGAGCTGTTTTTCGAGATCCGCTCTTTCAGAGGCCAGCTTCTCTATTCTCCTGAGGAGGCGGTCTATCTCCAGCCTGTCGGCGGCCGTGCCGGAGAACACGCTGCCCTCCTCTGCTTTCACGTCCCATGTCATGCGAACCTCTTTGTGCCCGAGAACCGGGCTGATCGCGCTCGACATGATCAGGCGAATGGATGCGTCTTTTTTCAGGAGCGGTTCACCGGTCTTCTCGTCGTGACGAGGAAAGTACACCATGCCATCCCTCTTCCCCTGGAGGGGCAGGTTAAACCTCTCGTCATATTTTTCGGGCGAGTATTTTTTTTTGCCTATCCAAATGTAGAGCATCTCGTTGAAGGGTGCCATGTGAGCCGTCGGCCCTAGTTCGTTGAGCTCCAGGTGCATGGCTATGCGCTCGTCCAGTTCAAGTTCCTTCAGGAGGTTGTACTTGTAATCCTCCATCTCGCTGGCCGTCCACAGGTTCTTCTCCGCCTCGCTCTTCACGAGGGCGTTCACGTATTCCGCCGTATACAGGGTCGCCTTCACTATAAAGCGTCCCCCCATATCGTCCGTGTTCTCCTCGGACTTGCTCCATCTAGCGAGCACCCGTTCATAATCAGTGGCGGCATTCGATGGGACCGGAACCCCAAAGACCAGCGCCGCGGCAATCACAATCGTCACCAAAACAGAAATTTTTGTCATCTGCAAGATACCTCCGAGAGAGATAGTAAGAGAAACTTCGACCGCTCTGAGATCATCTCGCAGTCGTCAGTTGAAGTTTATCACATATTTATCATGTTTTGCGAGACATATCGATATTAATTTTTAAGGGAAGGACTATTTATCGCCGAGCGAACCTCTCTTGAACGGGTTCATGCCGCCCATCTCGAAGCTCTCTACGACATCGCCCCCCTCGGGGCTCAAGAGCCGTTCGGCATACTTGTCCGCAGAGGCGGTCCTTTCCTTCCTGAATCCGGCGTCGGAGATCAGGCACATGCGAGTCTCCTTGAATATGCCGGTGCCGGAGATCTTGACCAGCATCGGATCGCCGCCCTGAGAATCCAGGTACTGCGCGAAGGACGCCTCTCCTAGCAGGATGAACCCGCCTTCGTCGCCTGCCTGAACGAGGGCCTCGACATCGCCCTTGCTCGACTCGACATATTTCCTATTTGTGCCAGGGGCCTCGACCCGCGATTTCCTCCACAGTTCGGCCTCCGAATCGGCGGACCACTTGTTCTTGAAGAGGGAGAAGAAGACCCTCTCCTCGGAGAAGATTTTCCTCATCGCCTCAACGCCCTGGAGACCTGAAAACTGCCTCGCGGACGCCGCCGGTCCGGCCAGGATCAGCTCCTCCCTGAACACGGGATAGGAGGCCCTCAGCAGCCCCTTTTGCTCCAGCTTAGACACGAGGTCCGGGTTTCCGGTGAATACTATGTCAAAAACGCCGGCGACGTCGGCCTTCGAGCTCTCCTCGATGTCGTCGGCCGAGTCCCCCTTCAGTGTCTGCCATGTAACCGGCCCTATATCGAGCTCGTCGAACAGGCCGGCCAATCTCAGCAACAAGAGCTGGGAGGCGGGGGAATTGGCGCATTCCGCAATCCGAACGGCCGCCCTTGGGACCGTAACGCCAGCCCAGGACGCTGCCGATACGAAGAGAAAAAGGCAGGCCGCAGCCGCGACATACATTCCTCTTCTCATTCGGCCGCCCCCCTCGTCTCCCGCGTCACCCTCCCGAGGATGAGCCTGCGCGGCAGGGCGGACTCCGCGATATCGTACGCCGATTCGAGCGGACGGAGCGCCTCATCCAGCTTTC
Source organism: Synergistaceae bacterium (assembly GCA_031290815.1). Classification (GTDB taxonomy): domain Bacteria; phylum Synergistota; class Synergistia; order Synergistales; family Synergistaceae; genus JAIRWR01. The sequence continues at coordinate 15,182 of JAISLO010000114.1, forward strand.
GCTCATCGTTGTAATGGACTTCTATTATCGTCTCGCCCTTGGAGACAAAATCGCCTATCTTCTTGAATATCCCAAGCCCGACGGATGGGTCTATCGCGTCCTCGTGCCTCATACGCCCTCCGCCGAGCGCCCTTGCCGCAGCCCCAACAAGACCGGCGTCCATTCGGGAGACATACCCGTCCTCGCGGGCTGAAATCACCGCCCGGCCGGACGATCTCGGCAGCGCGTGTTCGGGATCGTCGAGGACGGAAGCGTCGCCGCCCTGAGACTTCACGACCTGCTTGAACTTCTCTAGGGCCGACCCGTCGGCGAGGCGGGCAGCCGCAAGTTTCGACGCGGAGATCATATCCTCCGCCCTCCCGCTGAGCAGCAACATCTCCGCCGCGAGGGCTATCGAAAGATCTCTCGTGTCGCTAGGTCCTCCGCCGGAGAGCACCTCGACCGCCTCCATCACCTCCAGTGAATTTCCGACCCACCTGCCCAGAGGCTGTTCCATGTCGGATATTACGCCGACGCTCGCCCTGCCCAGAGACGCCGAGAGATCGACGAGGGCCCCTGCCAGGGCTTCGGCGCGGCGCGCGTTCTTCATGAAGGCTCCGCTCCCGCACTTCACGTCGAACACAAACGCGCCCGCTCCTCCCGCTATTTTCTTCGAGACTATGCTGCTCGCTATCAACGGAATGGATGGCACCGTGCCAGTCACGTCGCGCAGGGCGTAGAACTTTACCTCGGCCGGAGCGAGCGACAGCGAGTGCCCGGAGAGCGCTATTCCTATGTTATCAACCAGCCTGGAGAAATCATCGGTAGAGAGGCGGAGGTTCATGCCCGGTATAGACTCGAGCTTGTCGACGGTGCCGCCCGTGAATCCAAGCCCCCTCCCGCTCAGCTTCGCGACCCGCAGCCCGCACGCGGCCGCGAGCGGGGCCACAATCAGCGTCGTCTTGTCACCGACTCCGCCGGTGCTGTGCTTGTCCACAGCAATACCGCCGCCCGGCAGGTTGACGACGTCACCGGAATGAGCGAGCTCCTCCGTGAACCAGGCCAGTTCATCCTGATCGAGCCCCCTTATGAACGCCGCCATGAGCCACGCCGCCGTCTGATAGTCGGGCGTCGTCCCGTCGCGGACGCCGGCCGTGAACATGGATATATCCTCCCTGGAGTGCTTGCCCCCGTCGCGCTTCCTCTCTATGAAATCAATTACGCCAGGCACTTCGCAGAAAACCTCTTAACAGACGCGTCAGAGAATTGGCCGCCTTGTTCATGCCAGCCAATACATCACTGTGATGCAGCTTGTCCGGCGTCACTCCGGCGGCATAGTTCGAAACGCAGGAGACCGCCGCCACCCTCATGCCCATGTGGTTCGCGACGATGACCTCCGGGACCGTTGACATTCCCACAATGTCAGCCCCGAGCGTCCGGGCCATGCGAATTTCGGCTGGGGTCTCGTAGGACGGGCCCGAGAAGGCTATGTAAACGCCCCTGTGAAGCGTTATCCGTTCTTCCATGGCCACTTCACGCAAAATGTTCAGGTATTCCTTGTCGTATGCATAGGTCATGTCGGGAAATCTGGGGCCGCGTTTGTCATCGTTCGCGCCTATGAGCGGATTCGTTCCCATGAAGTTGATGTGATCGTAAATCGACACGAGGTCCCCCGGAGCGTACCCCAGGTTAATCCCGCCCGAAGCGTTTGTGGAAAACAGCGTCTTTATATCGAACTCGCCGAAAATCCTGACTGGAAACGTGACCTCATCCATCGCATACCCCTCGTAGTAATGGACTCGTCCCTGCATGACCACGACCGGCACGTTCTCCAGCCTGCCTATTATGAGCCTCCCCTGATGACCTGTCGCAGTCGTCCTGGGCCAGTATGGAATCTCCTCGTACGGGATGATGACGGCATCCTTTACGGCATCCGCCACCGCGCCAAGGCCGCTTCCGAGTATTATTGCGGCCTGAGGCCTCAGCGAAATCTTCCGGTTTATCGCGGCCATCGCCTCGGCGGTCTTCTCGGAGTGCTGCATCATATCGATTCCCTCTTCCGTTACCTCTTTGATTGTCCTTATGATGTCATGCGCGTGGGTGAAAACTGACATACATATCCCTCAGCTCTGTGTCAAGATGTATATACTTCTCGGTAGTCGCAATGGATGAGTGCCCCAGCAACTCCTGAAGCGTCCTCAGGTTCATTCCCCTTCTCTGCAGATGCGTCGCGAAGGAGTGTCTCAGCGCGTGCGGGTGAAGCCTGTTCTTAGGTATTCCGGCGGTCATACCCCTCCGCTGCAGCACACGCCACAGTTCGGACCGCAGCATGGGCCGCCCTCTCGATGACAGAAAGAGCACCTCGGCGTTCTTCTCACCGCATCTCGAACCCCCCTTCCAGCACCCCAGCAGCAACGGGCGAGACTCGTCAAGATAGCTTTTCACCACCTGCCGGAGGGCACCGACGTATGGGACGATCCGCGTGCGCATGCCCTTGCCCTTGACGTACATGATCCCGCCGGTCTCGTCGATGTCGGATATCCTGAGCGAACATATCTCGCTCGCCCTCAGCCCGCAGTCGTAGGCCATCTCTATCATCGCCCTGTCCCTCAGCGCAATGGCTGCCCGCTTCAACTCCGCCCTGTCATTCGCATCCCCTTGTCTCCCAGCGCCGCAGGTATCGAGCAGGCGCTCTATCTCACCCTCGGTCATGACCTGCGGCAGGGTCTTCCTTCTTTTGGGAAGCGGCGGAAGATTCTTGAACGACTCTACCCTGCCGTCGTACAGGAGATACCTCGAAAACGCGGACAGGGCCGCCGCCCTTCTGTTTCTCGTGCTCGGCGACATGCCGCGCCCCTCCAGGCGTCTCATATACCTGCCCAGCACGGATTCCTCCACCGGGTAGACCGGCCCGCCCTGCTCGGCGCAAAAATGGCTCCAATCCGTCAGGTCGTTCAGATACGCGCGTATGGTATTGGGACTAGCGTCCCTCTCGAACCGCATGTATTCCAGAAAACCGCGGATGGCGTCATCCAGCGCTTCCAAGGCTTCATCAACCCTGTCGCCGCCAGCGCCGCCGGTCAAACCGCGCTCGGACATGCCCCGCACGCGCCAGTGCTTCACCGTCACCGTCCCGCCGGTTTCTTCCGGCAGTCCTTATTCAGCCACCAGAACAGGCCCAGCAGCGTCTTGCAATCTCTCACTGCCCCCTCTTCGAGAAGCCGCTCGACCTCCTCCGCGGACGCGAACTTCGGAATTATGAACTCGTCATCATCCGCCGGCAGTTTCTCCTCGACAAGCCCCTCGGCGTAAAACAACGCCAGGAATTCCCCGCAGAAGCCAGGCGATGTATAGAACTCGGCCACTTTAGTCATGCTTCCGGGCTTCCAGCCTGTCTCCTCCTGCAGTTCTCTGACGGCCGCCGAGGCAAAGTCCTCGCCGTCCTCAACGATGCCGGCGGGCAGCTCTATCAAAACCTCGCCCGCAGGATACCTGAACTGACGGATAAGCAGAATCTGTTTCGCGTCGTTCTCCGCCAGAACCACGACAGCCGGCCTATGTTCGACGACCTCCCTCTTAGCGATCCTCCCGCCTGAGAGCCGGACGCTGTCGACTCTCAGATTAACGACCCTGCCGTCGTATACGCGTCTGCTCTCGACGCATTCCTCGACCATCTTTTGAAGGTCGTCAGTCCAAACTTCAGGCGCACGGCTCAAATCAGACACTCCCCGATCACGGCGCGGAGGCCGTTTCTCCATTCCTCCGCGCTCTGGATTTTTTTCCCCTCGGCCTGCACAGCGCGGAGCGACACGACGCCTTGCCCGCAGATCACGAGGACGGATCCCTTTATATTCGCCAGCTCGCCCGGCGCGCCAGCCAAATCCGCGTCCGTTCGTCCAGCGCTCAAGATTCGCAGCCTCCTGCCCCTGATGGTCGTCCAGGCTCCTGGCTTGGGCGACAGCGCCCTGATCAGGCCAAAGATCTCATCCGCAGGCCTGCCCCAGTCTATTCGCTCCTCTTCCCTCGATATCTTGGG
>JAISLO010000115.1 GCA_031290815.1 Synergistaceae bacterium
GGGGCTATATAGAGCCGCTTCGCGCGGCGGGCATAAAGGTCGTCGGCGATTATGTCTACAACTATGAGAAAAACCTGCCGTCCGAGATGGGCCTGTTGAGCATGTACGACCCGCATACCGGGACGCCGGAAGCCATCATGGACGTCACGGAGATAACGACCATGCGCACCGGCGCGCTCACGGCCATTGGAGCCAAATATCTGGCCAGGAAAAACGCCAGGGTGCTGGGACACCTCGGCGCCAGGGGAACCGCGTTCTGGAATGTCGTGCTCCTGGATCATATCTTTGATTTCGAGGAGATAAGGGTGAACAGCAAGCGGGCCGAATCGGTGAACGCATTTGCTGAAAATCTGAGGCGCCGCTTGGGCAAGGACATCACGGTGGCGCGCGACAGCAAGGAGTGCATGGCCGGCGCGGATATCATGGTGGAAGCAACGAGGCTCGTCGAACCACAGGTGTTGCTGGAGACGGAATGGGTAAAGCCTGGCGCTTTCGTCGTGCCGTACGGAACTGTCAGCGCGGTGGATCTGTCGCTCACAGACGTGATGGATAAACTGGTGGTCGATGATTGGGGACAGTGCAAGGGAGGAGTTTTAGGCAGCCTGCGCCGCCATGTGGAGACCGGCAGGTTGTCCGAGGAGACGCTTTACGCCGAAATGTGCGAGATCGTCGTTGGGAAAAAGCCCGGGCGTGAGCATGACGACGAGCGCATCCTCTTCTGGCACAGGGGGCTGTCGCTGAACGACATCGCCCTCGGACGCTTGATCATGGACAAAGCCCGTCAGCTCGGTCTCGGCACGACACTGAAATACAGGTGACAATGGACAGCTTGACAACGCTCGTCAGGAGGGGTAATATTAGTAATATAGTTAAACATACTATTTTAATATGATTAATATATTGAATCTGCGTGGTGTTGACTGAAATGCCGGATTACGTGATGGAACTGCGCGAGGTCAGCAAAAAATTTGATAAATCGCCTAGATTCGCTGTGCGGGACGTTAATTTAAAGATCTCGAGCGGCAGCTTCATGACCATAGTCGGAAGCTCCGGTTCGGGAAAGACGACGCTGCTCAAGATGCTCAACAGGATTTACGAGCCTACCTCCGGCGAGATCATATTCGAGGGGCAGAACGTCAACAAGCTCAGGGCCGAGGATTATCGCAAACGCATAGGCTATGTCATACAGCAGATCGGCCTGTTCCCGCACATGACGGTGATGCAGAATATAGCCGCGGTCCCCAGGAGCCTGAAATGGGACAGAAAAAGGATTGATGAGCGCGTGGACTATCTGCTGGAGATGATGCACATGGAACCCGGCGTCTACAGGAACCGCTACCCTGCGCAGTTGTCCGGCGGGCAGCAGCAAAGGGTGGGCATCGCAAGGGCAATGGCGGCTGACCCATCCGTAATGCTGATGGACGAGCCCTTCGGCGCGATAGACACCATAACCAGAAAAAGCCTGCAGGACGAGATAATGTCCATCCAAAAGCGCTTGTCAAAGACCATCATGTTTGTCACGCACGACATCCACGAGGCATTCAAGCTCGGCGACAACGTGATAATCATGGACGATGGAGTGATTCAGCAATGCGGCACGCCGTTTGACACCATCTTTCACCCGGCCAGCGAATACGTTTCGAGGCTGATATCCTCGGAAAATATCCTTGAAAAACTGCAGGTTCTTCACGCAGGAGCGGTAATGGAGCCGGTGAGCGAAAAATCGAACTCTGACGATGCTGTCCGTGTGCGATACGACGAACCGCTCAGCTCCGTCCTCGGCAGGTTTGTGGAGGAGGGGGTTTCATATGTGTCTGTGATCGACGGAGAAGGGAAGGAAGTGGGCGAAATATGGTGGAATAAATTCAACAGGATATCCAAGCTCAACAGGGAAAAGATTTAGAACATGCTCGAACTGTTGCTGGAAGTCTCGAGGTATATCTTGGAAAATCAGGACGCTTACATCGGCGAGATTCGCACTCACTTGTCGATCTCTTTCATCACGCTTTTCGTCAGCTGCGCAATCGGGATTCCGACCGGCGTGCTCAGCGCGAAGAGGGAGAGCTTTTCAAACGTGGCGGTGAACTTGTTCAACTCTCTAAGGATGATACCGAGCCTGGCGATACTGATGGCGATGATCCCGCTGCTCGGCATCGGTTTCCGGCCTGCCCTGATAGCTCTGTCGCTGCACGCCATACCGGTGGTGATAATCAATACCTACGCCGGTTTTAAAAGCATCTCTCCTGTGATATTGGAGAGCGCGTCCGGAATGGGGCTGAGCGAGCTGGAGATCTTGACAAAGATAGAGTTTCCTCTAGCGCTGCCACTCATAGCAGCCGGCATCCGAACGAGCATGGTGGACATCGTAGCGAGCGCGACTCTTGCCGCCTACATCGGGGCCGGCGGGCTTGGAGTGTTCATCGTGTCGGGGCTGTCGTTCATGAATTTTACCATCATGATGACCGGCGGGCTCTCGATAGCGGTGATAGCGGTGATCATCGACGCCATATTGGGCGTCGTGCAAAAAAAGTTGATATGGTACCAAAATTTATAACTAAAATTCCCACGAGGAGGTTTATATTATGAAGCGCCGCACGTATTCACGATTACTCAGCGTCAGATTTGCCAGTCTTCTCTTGGCCGCGGTAGTTTTCACTCTCTTGGCGGCTGGCGCGCTGGCGGCCGCAGAGGAGAAAAAGATTTCCATCGGGGCGAAGGCCTTCGCCGAAAACCAGATAGTGGCCAAGCTCATCCAGTTCGCCCTTGAGGACAACGGATTCACCGTGACATTTACTCCCGACCTTGAAAACGCCGTGCTTCAATCGGCCATCGAGACGGGGCAGATTGATCTGTGCCCGGAGTACACGAATACCGGCATAGTCGGCATTTTAAAACTGAAACCGATCTTCGATCCCGACGAGGCCTACCGCACCGTGAAGGATGAATACGAGAAGAGGTTCAAGATAACCTGGCTCAAGCCTTCGTCAATAAACAACTCCTACTGCTTCGTCCTCTCCGCCAAGGCCGCGGAGGCTTACGGCATAAAGACGATATCTGATCTGCAGGCCAACGCGGGCAATATCCGAGCGGCCAAGCACAACACGTGGCGGGACAGGCCGGATCAGCTGCCGGCTCTGGAAGCCGCCTACGGCCCCTTCAAATTCAAGGACGAGAAGATATACGACGGAGGTTTGAAATACCAAGTGCTTTTAAATGATCAGGGCGATCTCGCCCTTGGGTACACCACTGACGCGCAGTTAGAGGATAAAAGGCTCGTGGCCATTGAAGACGACAAACATGTCTGGCCGCCGTACTTCCTCGTTCCCATAGTTCGCCAGGACACGCTCGCAAAGTATCCCGAGATAGAGAAAATTATCAACGATGTCATCGCCAAGCTTGACAGAGACTCCATCATCAAGCTCAACGCCGACGTTGTTATCCGTCACGAGGAATACCCCGACGTCGCCGCGAAATACTATAAAGAGGTCGCGTCCAAGTAGTGGCCGCCGATTTCATAAATTATTTTTCAGGCCATTACGACAGGTTGGTGCTGCTACTCCTGCAGCACCTCCTGATCGTTCTGCCGGCTCAGGCTGTTGCCGTGGCATTCGGGGTTCCGGTGGGTTTTTTAATAAGCCGTTCGCCATTGTCCCGGAACATCGTCATCGGTTTTTTCAGCGTGCTGTACTCCATCCCAAGCTTGGCGATGCTGACCTTCTTTCTGCCCCTGACTGGGTTGGGCGACAAAACCGCCATCCTGGTCATTGCCATATATGCTCAATTTATCCTGCTGAGAAGCACAGTTGCCGGTTTTCAGTCCGTTGACCCAGCAGTTCTTGAAGCGGCAAACGGCATCGGTCTTAACAAGTGGGAGATCTTCTCGGCCATAGAACTCCCGCTGGCCTCCCCTGTAATCGTATCCGGCGTTCGAGTCTCGACGGTTTCATCGACCGCAATAGCCGTGATAGCGGCCACAATAGGCAGCGGAGGCATAGGCACGCTGTTGTTCGAGGGATTGCGCACGATGTTCGCCGCCAAAATTATATGGGGCGTAGTGCTGTCGGCGTCATTATGCTTGACGGCAAAC
>JAISLO010000116.1 GCA_031290815.1 Synergistaceae bacterium
GTTGTTTTGGCGTTTCGCTATGCCGATGAGCCGGCGCTCGTCGTACGGCGTCTTGTTCTCGACAAACAGATGTTCCATCATTTCAGCTCCACCGGGGTTTCGACGTAAGAGATTACAGCACTGCGCTTCTCGAACGACCAATCCTTGTCGGTGCCAAGGAGTTGGTTCACCGCTATGTTCGGGATATTTACATTCAGGGCGAGGCACGACATCTGAACGCCGCCGGACAACCGCGTGTTCACCTCCAAGAGGTACGGAACGCCGCCGTCGAACTTGAACTGAGCGTTGAATGGACATTCCAGGCCAAACTCACGCATTATCCGCTCGCACGTCGATATGATGCCGTCGTCGAACATGATCCGCTCAGATCTTCCAGCGAGCTTGAAACGAGGAATTACAATGCTGCCGCGCGCGGTCCTCAGACAATCGGCGCTCACCTCGGTCCCGGACAGATACGGCATCAGAAGCAGATCCGGGAATCGTCCGGCGTTTCTAAGCAGCGTCATGGCGTCCCGATACGTGATCTTCGTGTTGAAACTCCGCCAGATTCCGCCCTCGTCCAAGATCGAGTCGTCGACGACGCGGAAACTCGCCGCCCCCTCGTCGCGGGTAAATTTGAAACAAACTCTGTTGCCATCCATCTTCAATTCACGATAGGCTTCCTCGAACTCCTCGGCGGTTTTTACTGTTTTGTACTGCGGGACGATCCCTATGCCGAGTTCACCGAATCTGGAGTAGGCTCTCGCCTTGTCGTTCAGCGTCTTCAGCGTTTCAACGCCGCGCTCGGCCAACAACTTCACGCCAAGCTCCCCGAACTCCCGCGCACGTTCGGCCATAGCGAGCATTCCGCGCCTGGGCAGGAAGACCTCTATCCCATGCTCGCGGCAGAAATCCAAGCAGAAGGCCGCGTAACGCGCGTCGCCTTCATACGCCGGTTCGGCGTAAAATTCGTCGCAGACGGCCCTGTACACGCTGTTTTCATCCTGAGAGCTGCCGATGACGTGAAAGTTCAAGGCGTCGTCGCGGCGGATCAGCTCAATAATGTGATATGCCGTGCTGAACCAGTGGTTCAGCCAGATTCGTACATCTCTCATCTCCGTCGCTGCGAAATCCGTTTAGCTGGCGATCCCTTAGTTGAGCTTGAACCCAAGTTTGCTGATGAAGCCCTTCAGTCCGGTCGGGTTGCGGGTCTGTATCAGCACGACGCCGGGACCCTTGAACCGGCACACAAGGCACTCGCCGGACATGAAACTTGAGATCCACCCGTTTGACGCTTTTTCTATGTTGTACTGCATATGGTCTGCCCATGCCACAAGGTGTCCGTTGTCAATCACCATTTCCTCGCCTGCTGCGAGGTTCAGGGCGTGAATCGCGCCGTAGCTGCTCAGGAACACTGTACCTTTGCCGGATACGTGCAGGATGAAAAAACCCTCGCCGGAGAAGAGGCCGGATATCAGGTTTTGCATCTTGGTATTTATCTCGATGCCCTCCGTCGCCGCCAGGAATCCGTCCTTCTGAACCCTCATGCCGTAACTGCCGTCGAGTTCCACGTCTATAATACCGCCCGGAAGCGAGTGAGCCAGAAGCACCTGACCGGGGCCACGGCTGGCGGTAAGGTATTGGAAGAAAAATTTCTCGCCGGCCATCATGCGGGTCAATCCGCGCAAGATGCCGCCCTCTGTGCCGCCAGTGACATCGACCGTGCTGGACATCGCTATCATGGCGTCGGCCTCCGCTTTGAGCTTTTCTCCATGCCTCAGGTCGTACTTGATCATCGGAAAAGCCGCTCCGTAGAGAATTTCATAAGCCATTTAAACAAACTCCTTTATTTTATTTGCGTCCGGTCACCCATCGGAGTCCCCAGCCGAACGCCTCATCCATTGCCCGGTGTCCCCGGAAAAACCTGACGATCTTTTCCACGCTGAACGTCTCGCTGACGTTCTCCAGCAGGGCTATGGCGCACATGTTATCCGACGATCCGTACTCATCCATCCTGACGATGATGTCGCTCCCCCCAGGGTATTTCAGCGTGACGACTCCGTCCGCGTCCTTCCAGTTGGCCGCGCCGGAATAAATAAAAGTATAGACGAGGATGCGTTTTATCTTTGAGATCATCTTCCCGTTCACGCGCAGATTCTCGCCGCTCTCCGACGCTCCGGTCCGGTCGTCGCCGTCGAGCGCGATATAGGGAAGGTTGTTCAGGTCCCCGAAGTTGTTCCCCAGAGCCTGGACCGAGCCCTTTTCGCCGCCTTTCATCTCGTACAGGCAGCCCAAATCCAGGTCGATTTTGCGCAGTATCCTCTGTTTTTTCGTCCAGTTGAGGTTGATGAGGATTTCGCCCAGCCCGCCGCCGCGCTTTTCCAAGCTGATCTTCTGCCCCTTGCGCAGTTCGACCTTGGTCCCTGCGGATGCGGGGCGTTCGTCCGCCGGCTCCGCGCCCTTTGACGGGGCCATGCCGCCGGCCGCCTCCTCTCCGCCGTAACGTTTCAGCAGTTCCTTCAGCCCGCCGTCGAATCCGCTCGCGACGCAGGCGACGCGCCACGAATCCTTACGGTAGATTTCGACCGCGATGACCGCCTTCTCACGGTGGAAATCCCTGCCTGACATGCTCAGGCTGAGCCCCCTCCCTTCGTCTCCCACCGTCAGCTCGAGCGAGCCGATGTCGCCCATCGTGCTGTCCCCGTCGATGTTTACGGTGAACACGAGTTTGTTTACTGCCCCCGGCAGCTTTGAGACGTCAACTCCGAAGTCAGCACCGCCGGAGGACTGAGAAAGGGTGATTTCTCCGTTCGGAGTCCTCGTCTGGTTGAAAAACACCATGTAACGGTCGTCGGACAGTTTGTCCGAATCGTCCACGCCGAAACAGCAGAAATCATACTCCGCGCGTCCGTCAACCTTCACCCGCACGGGAAACTCCCTCGATAGATCGGCATAGTTCTCGAGCTTGTCCCGAAAACCTCTTTGCACGGCTTTCATCCCAGTGCATCTCCCCTTTCTTCTTGTCTATGCCCAAACAATGGGAGAAAAAAGACCGCGGGCTCTGCCCGCACCCGCCAGGGAGCCAGCTCCCTGGACCCTTTTTAAATTTTTATTTTCACCCTGCGGGTGAAAATAAAAATAATAATAGGGGTCAAGGGGACTGAGTCCCCTTGCGGGGTGTGGGGCGGAGCCCCGCGGTCTTTTTTCTCCATTGTTTGAGCATAGACAAGAAGAAAGGGGAGATGCACTGGGATGAAAGCCGTGCAAAGAGGTTTTCGGGACAAGCTCGAGAACTATGCCGATCTAT